>JAFGCN010000005.1 GCA_016932615.1 Candidatus Aenigmatarchaeota archaeon | reverse complement strand
TCTCGGGAATTTCCACGGTATCGTTTCCCGAAGTCACATTGTGGCTTGTAACCCAATACCGCCCTTCAGTTGTCTTGTTTGTGCATCTGTACTTGGCTGCCTGCACGACCTCCCAGTAATCAATGTCCATGGATGCTATGAAGTATCCGCCAACCACACCCTCTATAAGTTCTCCACGTATCACTCTTTTAGGAAGGGTGTGGTGTGTTATGTCAATTGCGGCAATGGTGTAATTCGTGCTCCTGTTTGCAATCTGGTAGTTGAATGGAGTGAAGCCGTAACCACCCAAATATTCTGGCCAGAAGTACCTGAGGTCGGCGATATACTCGTACTTTCCCAGAACGAAGCTTGCCAGGGAATTATAGCTGAACTGCGTTCTTCCGGGCGCACGGAGGTTTACGTAAGCCTGCCTTTCGCTGTAATCGACTGAAATGTGCGTTTCCCCTGTGGGGTTCAGGGAAGATGGCGAGTGGATTTTTGTTTTTGTCTGGTTGAAGAACTCACCCCACCAGCCGACGTTTTCGGTGTTTTGGCAGTCTACAAGGTAAGTCAGGTTCTGCCAGGGGTTTACATACTTGTCCGGGTCAGTTATGCCAAAGCCATTTATTGTCCCATTTAGCCGTACATATATGTCCTGGCTCCCGGATATGTGGTTTGGGTCGGTAAGCACATAAGAAAGAGACGGCGACTTGTTTGTGATTTTGATGTCCTGGACGTAACAGGTGAAAGCCCCTGCCGAAACTGTGCACGTTCCCGCAGTGAGATTGTTTACCCCGCAAAGCCGCAAGGAAACATAGTCCTTGCGCGTATCGTTGTTTCCGTCAGGTATGTCCACTATGGAGGGCTCGCTGCAGTTTTGCGAGATTATCTCCGAGATTCCAAGGTTGGCAAAAATCTCTTTTGCGTTTCCCGTAAAGTAAATGTCAGTTGTGTTTCCGCTCCAGGTGGTTGCTATATTGAGGTCTTCTACGGTAAAAGCGTCCTCAAAGGTCTTTTGCGCGGAGTACCCCCTCAGGTCTACCGCTTTTATCGTTACGTCGTACTTTCCAAGGGGAGCGTCATTTCTGGGGTCGTAAGTGTAATTTGCAATCCAGTGCTTGGAGTCGACATATCCGCCGAAAAGCTCCTGCGGGTTTATCTCTATGCCCCCGGAAGGATTCTGGATTGTGAGGTAGATGTGGCTGGCATCCCAGTCGTCCTGGTCGTAAACCCTGATTGTGATGAGGATTTTGTCATGGGTGTCCGCGCTTTCCTTGTCCCTGTCGACAATGGAAATGTTTGTGGATAGGTTTGTTTCGCTAGAGTTCAGGTCGGGAAAAGCAAACCAAGTCCCGTGATAGCAGTATTCTATGCTTCCGTCTATGTCGATGTCCGCCTGGTGGTCGTGAAGGTAGCATCCTCCGCTCCACACGCAGCTGTCGCTTGTCCTGCAGCAGGCCTCCTGGTCCCCGCCGCATGCGCAGGAAACCGGGTTGCACTGGCAAGTAGAATTGTATTCTGCGGAGTCATCCCCGCAGCAGGTGTTTGGTGAAGACGCGCAGCTTGTCCCTCCCGAGCAGCCGAGGTTCCACCTGAGAGTTGAGTCCCTTTGGATGCGGCAGGTGTTGCAGGTATTTGGGTTCGTGTCTGCATCATGGGTTGTTGACGTGCAGGTGTCTGGGCCACTGCACCCGTCGCTGGAATCGGCAATGAAGTATTCTCTGAAATAACACCCATTTATTCCTGTATGGCAGGTTCCTTCACAATGGTCTGTTCCGCTTGCGCCGGGAGTTGTGTAGCATGAGCTGCCGCTGCAGCCAGCCCCTATCCCCCCACTGCAACCCGCAGTAACGGAAGGGTTATTTCCGCCGTCACCGTCTGAAGCATATGCTTCTCCCCCGCAACAGTCTCTTACGAAGGAGTCGGTGTAACTGCAAGCACCACCAGAACAGAAGTAATCTCTGAAATAAAGGTCATTGCCATAGCACAGGTAGTGGTTGTTATTGTTGCAGTCGTAACAGTCATACCGGATTGTTCTATGCAGCCAACTCTCGAATGTGCATGACGTAGAAGAGCAGTGGTAGTTTCTATAATCCTGGTATTGGCAGGTGCATCTGGACTCTCCAACACAGCAGGCGTAGGGCGCTCCATTATTGTACCAGCCGTTCTGTGCCGTGCAATCGCTACAAGAGGTGCAGCCGCAGCTGCTGTCTGTTCCAGCGCAATAATTTCTGCAGACTTCACAACAGAACGTACGTTCGCAGCAATAGGGCTTGCAATAATAATCCTCCCCCGTTTCTGGATCGGTACAGGTTCTCCAACAGGTGGCACTGCATATTTCGTGACCCGAAACGCAGTACTGGCAGGAGCCGCAGGTACATGCCGCTGCTGCTAGCCCCCCAAAGACGTTAAGAATGAGGCAAAATAAAGCAATCTCGTGCAGGGGAAGGTATTTCATCTTGCCAGTTGTTCGACTATCTGCTGGACTTCGGCCTCGTATTGCTCGTAATAGGTAAGGACAATGGCCTTCGTCTCGCCTTGAACCAAATCAAAGTAGAGGGTTTCACTTTTCAATTCTTCGGAGTCCTTCTGAGGTTCAGTGGTGTTATCGGGGTGGTTTTCTGAACTGAACAGCGTGGCACCGTACTTGTCGATGCGCAGTTTTCCAGATTCAGTCTGGCTTATGAGCGCAGGTGCTATCCGGAACGATTCAGTAAGGTTAAATGTATTCACGTAGGATTTATCTTCAAATTCAAAGATTTCAGCGGATATTACTTTCCTAAAAAAACCCTCTTCTGGAGGAACTTTACTCCAAATAACATATGAGCTTTCCTTTAAGCCAGGGGTATCACAATAGGCGAATCTGCCATCCGGCAGACTTATCTCTTCACAGTTTTTCGACCCTGCCGTAAGGTTGCTTCGGGTCCAACCGTCAAACGAAATTGACAAAAGGATTGCTTCGGGCTGTAATTCAAAAAACGAGGTCTCTTTTTGGGTGGGCTTCTGAGAGCTTGCAACGGCAACAATTAAGACTATTATGAGAAGAAGTAGAGCGTATTTTGGCAGGGTGTATGCCATAATGCATATAGTTTAATTATTTTTCTTAGGCATACTTGGGAATTTCCTCTACTCTGGAAAGCTCGCTATTGAATGCTTCGATAGCTAATCCCTCAAAGGGTTTCCTATAGAGCAGTAGGTAGATCTGGTTTGGATTTTGCGGAACCTTTGCTCCAACCAAATTCCAAGGAACATGCATGGCGGGGATATCCTTGAATATTGGGCCATAGGTTCGCTCCCCTCCGGAGTTGTATACCACTGTTAGTTCCAGGCTATAGGGTCCGCGCATCAAGCTTTCTATTTCGCCGGGCTTTGTCGAGAAGTTTCCAAACGTGCTGGAGAGCTTGCGCACATCCAGTAAGCCATCTTTTCGTACACATGCCAAAAGGTCTTCCATTGTGGTGTTGTTTCTCGCGCTACTTCTGCCCGGAAAATTGTAGGAGACTGGGACTTCGCATGCACAGTCCGGATTGAATGGGTCATACAAAGTGGCATCATAGTAGGTCATGCTGCCAGTGCCGTCTGTGCCGATGGGAACTTCTTTTGTTTTATTTAACCGGAGATTGGTGTGGTTGAGCACCACGTCCAGGTTAGCGGAAAGGCTGTCGACGAAGTTAAGAGTGTATGTTTGGTAGGCTGTTATTTGGTTTCCGGTGGAGGGGTCCTGGAAATAGTAGTCGGTGACAGGCATTGTGGTATTGCTCATATGTTCCGGGGTGCTGGGAAAAACCAGCCGGATAGTGTCATTTGATAGGTCTGTTCTGAATATGGACTCGTTTTTAAAGGGATCATATATGAGGGGTTGATATGTTGAGGAGGAATTTATTGGAATGGTGTAGTGAGCATATTCAGAGCCGTCAAAACCGGGACAGGAGTAATCTTGCGCTAGAGCGCCACAACCTAAAAGAGAAAGCGCTCTCGTGAGAGGTCCTTTTTTTTGAGAGTTTTCTAGTTGTTCGAGCGCATTGGCCCTTGCATTTTTTGCTCCGTATCCCCCTTTGATACCCCCAAATGAGCCATTGGCTAGAGCAAGGTACCTTTCTTCGACTATCGATTTGGCATCTACTCCAGGCGTGAGGTCAGCACCCATTTGTAGGTATTTTACCGCTTTTGACAGGTCCTTTAGCGTATCAGGAGAGATATCCTCGGCCGCCGCAGCAGTTCCCAAAAGCAGGGTCGTCGTAACTAGAGCCGTGCCGACAGGGTGGGATGAATCGGGCGCTCCCGGCTGTGCAGAACGGCGTGGTTTATTATCTCGGAAGAGCGTATCCGCATTAAAGCGGTCTGTACGGTACTGAAGTTTGTCTCTCATAGAATATCACCACAATACTATTTGAGTTTAGTATATATATTTTTCACTTAGGAGTAGCTATGCCCTCTTGCCAGTACAACCCAAGGTATGTGCCTTGTAAATTGGTTTTTTAATCTTTTGAGCAGAACTTATCTGTACCTTGGAATTTTGGGCTAACGGTATCTACTTGCTTTATTCTGGTTTTGCCTCTTTTTTCTCCTTTGGCCTTGCCGCTTCTTTCTTTTCGGCTTTTCCATCGGCCTTAGGGGCTTCTTTTGTCTTTTTGGCAACCTCTTTTTTTTCCTTTGGCTTTTCAGCAGCAGCTTTTTCCTCCTTTTTGGTCTCAATTTTTGCATTTGCCTCAGTTTTGGCCTTTTCCTTGACAGCTTCCTTTACCTTTTCCACTTCTTTTGCAGTTTCTTCTGTTTTGGTGGCAGGCACGGCTTTTTCCGGCGCTGCCGGGATTTTGGAGACTGCTTTTGCTGCCCCCGCAATTGGCCTTTCCCTCAAGATGACCTCCAGGTGGGCCGCCTTAAGCTTGCTTCCAATCTTGTTCTTGTGCCTTCGCCTTCTCATTGTGGTGCCTTTGGCAGAGGCAATATGCGCCACAAAAATGTTATTAAGGTCAAGATTTTTGAATTCTGCGTTTTTTTCCGCAGATTTTATAAGCATAAGGATTTCTGAGGCGATACTTGAGTAGTATTTGCCGTTTATGCTCCTCTTTTTTTCAAGGACTTCCTCAAGGAACTTTTTTGCCTTCTGCACATCCATCCCCTTTATGGCCCTGCACACGAACTTGGAATTTTTAAAGGAAACTCTCGCATTGTAGTTGCAGGCCTTTGCCGTATTTCCCTTAATCTCATTGCTGTACATAGTTACTTCTTTGTTGCCGAGAACTTGGTCCCGTGCGATGCTCCGATTCCGGCGGCTCCGTGCTTGACGATTACTGTTCCTGGGGCGAATTCCCCGAGCCGGTGCCCGACGTATTCAGGCAAGATGTCAAGCGCAAAAAAGTCCTTTCCCTTGTGTATGCCAAGCTTGTGGCCTATCATTTCCGGAAGAATTATCATTTCCCTGCAGTGGGTTTTTATGAGCTTTTTCCCCTTCTGCGCCTCGAATTTGGCGATTTTCTTCAAAAGCTTCTTTTCCTGCTCTGTAAAGCCCCTCTTTACCTTCCTCTTCTCTCCGGAGGGAAGGAGCTTAAGAAACTCCTCTCTAGTGAGCTTTTCCGGGTTTTTTCCCCTGTAGAAGAATTCTGCCATAAAATTAAAAGATAAAAATTAAAAGGGTGCTTGGTTGAATATGGACGAGGGTTAGTCCCTCACTAAGGGATTTTTGTTTCCAGAGGCCCCAAAAGGAGGGCAGTTTCCTGTACCCTTAAGGCAATACTCCTGTAATGGTTTTACGGTTTAATTTTGCTTTTATACTGATAAGTAATTCTATGGAATTTTCGGTAAAGGACCTTCAGGACATTC
>JAFGCN010000004.1 GCA_016932615.1 Candidatus Aenigmatarchaeota archaeon | reverse complement strand
TTTTCGTTGTGGAGTTCACAAGCCCTCCAGTTGAGTTGTAGATGGAGATATTCGTGTAGTTGAGGTTTGTGTCGTTTGCCGTGAGGTTTATTAAAACTGTTTTCGAAGGAAGGTAAACTGAAGGAAGAGGGGAAACAATTTCCACCTGTGGCGGCACAGTGTCCAGGGTGATGTTGGAAACAGTAACATTTTCAGAGTTGGTTCCGTTCGAGATGAGCGCGACAATATTATATGCGCCGTCCGAAAGCGTGAAGTTGGCAGACCAGTACAGTCCGCTGAGGTTTGTGGAATCTGCAAGCGTGCCGTTAGTATAATATACCGATACATTAGTGCCGGAGCGGCTCGATGACCCGCTTACCGAAAGAACGGAGGAGTTCTGAATTGAGTGGTTTAGTGGGGCAGACACTACGACAAAAAGGTATTCCGAGAGGTTCAGGTAAAGCTCATAGGCATTTATGCGGGACATATTGGCGTTCGAGGTAACATTTGTTCCCGTGTAGATTGCCCTTGTTTCAAGCTCCTGAGGTGTGAGGTTTCCTCCGACAAGGGACAGGTACTGCTTCATTAGGGCGAAAACCCCACTTAAGTGAGGCGCCGCCATAGAGGTTCCAGAGGCATAAGCAAAGCCGCCCGGCCAGTAGGAGGTCATTATATTCTGCCCTGGAGCGAAAACAAGAGGCAGTTCCCAGCGGTTGCTAAATGCCGGTATTGCGTCAAGCTTGTCAACTGCGCCAACGGGCGTTGCATTGTAAAAGCAAGCCGGAGCCGAAAGGTTGGTCGTAGAATAATTGTTTCCGGCAGCTGCAACCACCATTATGCCATGTGCAGTAGCATTGTCTATTGCATCCCTAAGCCCGGGCCAGACCCAGGGCTCATTATCGCAGTAATAGCTGCTCTTGCCGGTCGAGCCGAGACTCAGGGAAATTACCGATATATTATATTCCGCGCTGTGCTCAGTGCAGTAGTTTACGCCGCTGGCAATATCGCTCTCGTACCCGCTGGAGATGCTGTTGTACTCCCCTTCAAGGGCCTTTACGACAACCAGTTTTGCATCGGGGGCAATGCCCCTATAGGTTGCGTCTTGAGAAACCAGTATCCCTGCAAGCTTTGTGCCATGGCCGTTATTGTCAAAGCACGGTGTGGAATTGGTCTCATTGCACTCTGCGACGTAGCCAGAGTCATTCAGGAAAGCCGCCCCCCCTAGCACTACACTGCCCCAGCTGCCTCCAAAGGCGCTGTGGGTGTAATTTATCCCCGAGTCTATGACGCAAATCGTCTGCCCTGCGCCGGTGAGGTTTATTCCACCCACCTGAACGGCCCATACTTCGGTCGCATTAATAATCGCAGCGGACTCATCAAGAAAGCCGTAAACCCTGAAGTTTTCGTATAATGTGTAGCCCTGCGCCTCCAATTCTGCTGCCTCCTCTTCAGTCAGGGAGCCGGCAAGGGAATCGGTTCCGTAGATGCGCCTCAGGCCCGGCTTTAGCGGCTCAGGCGAGGAGCTTTCAGAAAACGCCTGCAACTGCCTCTCAGGAGGGATTTGGGGCGGCTCTATAATATATTCCGCAGCGAATGCGGGGCTTAGAATAGATATCATGAGGATTGCCGCCAAGAGCTTACTGGCCTTATCCATCTATAATATAGGAAGGGAATGATATAAATTCCACAGCAAGTGTTCAAAAAATATGAAAATAAATGAAAAGAAATCAAAACTCGTCAATGCAAAGAACGTTTATTTTGGTCTTAAACCTCTCCCTGTCGAAGCAGGCGACGGCCTGGATGTTCTTTTTCTCAAACCTTTCAGCCAGGTCTTTTGTGAACTTTCCGTCCATAAGGACGACGGCTACGTTGTCGAAATCCACGACTTTCAGGAGCTTTGAAAGCTCCCCATAAGAGGCCCTGTGGACCTCCTCAAGCGAGCTGTCAAGGAACCTGACTTCTTTAGTGCCAAGCATGTCCTTTAAAATGGGCCCTATGCGGGCCTTTAGGTCTTCAGGGAGCTCTGGTGCCGCCTTTTTGGAAAAGCCCTTCTTGTCCCCGCCCATTTCGGGCGGGGGGGCCTTGTCTTCCCGCTTCTTTGTCTTCAATGCCTGCCTTATCTCTTTTCCCGTGAGCTCCTCGACTTCTTTGCCGTCAGGGGCCCTTGCCACGTAATCCACCTTTAAGAACTGCTTTAGCCGCTTAAGAATCATGTCTCCGCCCCTGTCGCCGTCAAGAAAGACCGTGGTTATGCGGTCTTTTACGATATCAGAGACGTTCTCCGAGACCTTGCTTCCGTCTATTGCAATCGCGTTTCGTATGCCGTATTTAAGCAGGTTTATGACATCTGCGCGGCCCTCTACAATCACGATTTCCCGCGAATTGTGGATTTCCGGCCCTGCGCAAAGCCCTTTGTACTCGATTGCCTCGGCGATTTTGACGTCTTTGTCCAGCTTTTCAAGAGCTTCCTTGGGGTCGACCAGCTGGCCGTAGGCCCTGCTCAAAAGCTCCTTGCTCCTGGATTCAATGTAACTTCTCTTGCTGCTTCTAACATCCTCTATGTCTTTTAGCTGAATTTTTGCGCTCGTAAAGCCAACCTTGTCCACAGTTTCAACTGAAGCCGCCAAAAGGACGGTTTCCTTGATACTAAGGTTTGAAGGGATAACTATCTCTGCGCGTGTTTTTCCGTCTTTGCTTTCCTGGAATATTATTTCTATGCGCCCAACCCTGCCGCTTTCCTGGAGCTCCTTTAGTTCCATTCCCTGCCCCAAAAGCCCCTCTGTCTGGCCAAAAATTGCACCAATCACATCAGGCCTTTCGACAAGGCTGTCAGCTTCCAGGGAAAACTTCATCAGATATTTGGCGTTTTCTGCTATTTTTCCCATTATATTTATATGCCGCAAACCATAAATTGGCTTTTGTCGGTGATTTGTGGATAATTTTGGGGGATTTTTAGAAAAAGCCGCTAAAAAACTACCGGGAATCCCGGCATTTTCTTAGTATATATATGTATTTGAGTATATATTATATATGAAAATTAATCTTCCAAATAGTGCTTGGATAGGGAATATTGATCCCTTTATTCGTTCATTCAATACCACGGATAAAACCACTCTCGAGATAACTTCTCATAAAAGTTGGGTATCAGTACATCCGGTGGTACTCTGTATGGTTGCAGGACTAGGACTTTCAGTCAGACCCTCGGAACTGAATTTTAAAAAAATGGAGGCCCGGTCCAAACACTATTTTGAAAGAATGGGCTTATTTGAACTTTTAGGGCTGGACTCTGAGATGCATATAAAAACACATGAATCTTCCGGACGCTTTATACCTATACAAAAGATTGAAGATAATCCACAACTGGATAGATTTATAACTGAAATGATTCCACTTCTACATAAAAAGCCGGAAGAGGTGGAGTCAATAAAATATGTGATAAGTGAATTGGTCAGAAATGTTTTTGAACATGCAAAGTCTCCTGTGGGAGCAATTGTTTGTGCCCAATATTATAAGGACAGCAATATCATACGAATTGGTGTTGTTGACCGAGGTATAGGTATAAAAGAATCACTAACTAGATGCTACCATCCTGAAGATGATCTCTCCTCGATCAGACTCGCGTTGGAACCTGGAATAACCGGCACAACCAGAAAAATTGGTGGAACTGGCGAAAATGCAGGTGCGGGCTTGTTCTTTATAAAATCAATTGCAAAGGTAAACCGAGATTTTTTTATGATGTACAGCGGAAACGGTCTATATAAGCTTTTGAAAACTCCCCTCCACAAAGAAATAAGACTCCCTTCAGACCCGTTTAAGGATAACCATTCTAAGGGGAATAATTTACCACATTGGCAAGGGACTGCTGTTGGAATTGATATCTCCTTAGGCAGTCACGAAAAATTTAATTCGCTCCTAGACTTAATCCGAACAGTATACCGAAAAGGAAGGAAGGAAAGAACTCAACAAAAATACAAGGGTGCAAAATTCATATGAAAGAAATAGATATTTTCAAGAAAGTTGGGGGGAGTTTCGCAGAAAATAAAGATATTGCCCGAGATATAAGACTCGGAGAACTTCTTCCTGCGTTGAATATTGGTGAAGAAGTAGTAATCAATTTTGAAGGGATTGAATCCGCCACCCAGTCATTCATACACGCCCTGATAAGTGATGTAATTAGGAAAAAAGGGGTGGGGGTTTTAGACAAAATATACTTTCAACATTGTAATCCGACAGTCAAAAAAATAATTAACATAGTCATAGAGTATATGCAAGACACCAATTGAGACCGTTCTCACTCGAATTTCTGCCCAAACCTCTCCTCTACTAGCCAGTATAACAATAACCCTCAATTCAGTTTCAAGAAGTAACTTGTACTATACCGAGGTTTCGTTAAGCCACCCTCAACTCCACATCCGCCCTAACAGTATCCTTATACCCAACGCCATAATTCTCTCTCAGATACCCGTCAATTATCCTCACGCCTTTGTCGTAATTATCGTTCCACCTCAATTGAACTAAGCTAATCTACTTTTGGGGTCATTAGGCATCATATCTACAACTTTTGAGGTGTCTTTTCCCTGCAAAGTGTTTGTCAGGTCAGCAAGCAAGGTCTCTTTTCCTAAAATCCCCTCTCGAACAAGAGTCTTTCTTAATTCCAGCGCCCTCCTAATCGGGTCGGTTTTCATAATGTTGGCTTAGGGATATAACCTAAAAAGAGCGGTGCATTACAATCCACTTACAAACCCTACTTCCCCTTGTACACTTTCACAACCGGCCAGGAAATCTCAATCTTCTCCTTGTCGTAGCGCTTCTTGAGGGCCTTTATGAACTCGTGCGTTATCAGGTAAGTGTCGTCCATCTTCTCTGCCCTTAAAATGACATTAAAGTCTATGTTTGACTCCCCAAAGGTCTTGAACCGAACCTTTGGCTCGAAGTCTTTTATGGCACCGGGAACGGTCTTCAGGATTTTTCTTGCAACGTCAAGCGTCACTTTCTCGACTTTCTCAAGGTCCGAGTCATAAGATACCCCGACAAGCACCTTGACCGACATCTCCGGGTCTGAAAGGGTGTCGTTGATGATAACGCTTTCGGAAATGAGCGCATTTGGCACCACAACTATCTGGTTTGAGAGTGTCTTTATCCGGGTTGTCCTCCAGCCGATATCCTCGACTACGCCTGAAAGGTTTGAGTCGGGAAGCTCTATGAATTCGCCGACGCTTATGGGCCTGTCGGAAACAAGATACAGGCCGGAAAAAAAGTTAGATAATGTCGGCTGGAGCGCAAGGCCCAAAGCCAGGCCACCGATTCCAAGGGTTGCGATAAGAGGAGTAATTTCAACTTCAAAGTAGGACAGAACCATCAGGAATGCGATAACATACACCAGGATTGCAATAATCTTGGTTATGAGGCGTGGCGTCTTCTCATGGCCCCTTTGCACCTTGAAGAATTTTATAAAAATCACGGAAAACATCTTTGATGCCATTGTTGCGACAACAAAGACGCCCAATACCACCGCCGCGCCGTCTATATATGACTGGTAGGGCTCAGTTGCCGAAAGCGTGTTTAAGGCAAAGTAGAGCCCTGCGACAGTAACAATAAGCGTAAAATACCTCTGGAATATGTCCAGAAGCTTGTCATCGAGGTCAGTCTTGGTCTTTGCGGTAATCTTCTTTACATACCGGTTAAGGACAAAGTAAGAAACTTTTGCAAACAGGTATGCGCCAATCACGATAAAGAGGGCTCTCAGGTATTCGTTTGCTATCAGGGCGGGTAGTTCGATTGCCATAACATAAGGGAAGGCAATCTTATTTGAATACCCCCTTATCGCAAAAAAGCATATAATTATGAAGGGCTTTTCATGGTCGTGTGACCTGTGCGGGCAGTGCTGCAGTAGAAACTGGAGGATTGCACTGACTGAAGCTGATATCTCCGTACTTTCCGGCCTCGGCTATGACCAAAAAATGTTTCTCCGGAAACTGAATGGAAAAAATTACATCAAAACCTCGACTGAAGGATGCCCGTTTTCCCTGGAGTCGGGGCTTTGCAGCATTCACATAAAGCACGGCTTTGAAAAAAAGCCGGAGTTGTGCAGGAAGTTTCCAATCAAGGGCTACCCCTGCGGAAAGCTTGAAATCTGCGAAAAAAAAGCCCCTCTAAAAACAGACAGGACATATTTTTACAAAAAGGCCGCGCTTTCCCAAAAAGTTCTCGATCGCCTCTACAAAGGCCTGAATCCGGAAAACTACCATCATTTCCTGATTGGCTTTGTGCGCCACCTGGAAGAATGCAGCCGAGGCGTAACTCTTTTTTCCGGACAAGACCTTGAAGAATTTCTTGAAATGCCTGACAAAAGAGGTTCTCCTTGCCAGGGGCCGAAAGCAAGGCTTTTCCTTGCAAAACACCTGTTCGGAGAAAGCGCCACTCCCAAGGTATACCTTCCCCAGTTCCTCCTTAAGTCAGGAAAAATCGAGCTTGCTTTTCCGTTCAAGAAAATATCTGTAGATTACCAGAAAATTGCAGAGGTAACCCTTAGCAAAGCAACGGTGCGTAAATTCCTCACGCCCCTCAGGCAGGAAGTAAACCCCGTTTCGGACGACCTCTCAAAACAAGCCGCAATTTTCGGACTCCTGCCTGAGGTGAGTAAAGCCCTGGCCGAAAGCAAAGTTACCCTTGAAAACATGCTTGACGCATACGTGCATCTAGGCAGCATTTTCAAGTTCCGCTACTAGGTGCTGTGTCTTCAGGTTAGTGCTTGCTCAGGTATTATTGTATCTGTGAACTAATTCTAGTTATGGAGTTAAATGTCAGAAAAGCAACCCCCCAGGATCTGGAAATGATTAAGGAGTTAAACTCCATGCTGGCAGAACATATGCAGGATTTTGAGGGGCAGGTAAACAGCAAATGGTCTTTCGGTAAAGATGGAGACCGATACTTCAGGCAACGCCTTTCAAATATTAATGAGGGCTGCATATTTTTGGCGACTATGGGCGGCAAAGTGGTAGGGTATCTTGCAGGCGGCTTTGCAGACAAAAAAAGCCGGGCCAACAAAACAGCCGAGCTTGAAAACATGTTTGTTCTTGAAGGTTTCAGAAAAAACGGTGTTGGGACAAAACTTGCCGAAGAATTCCTGAATTGGTGCAAGAAGCAGAGGACCCGGACGGTAAAAGTTTCAACTGCCGCTGGAAACTCAAAAACCCTGAAGTTCTATAGAAGCGTGGGCTTCCTCGACCAGGCAATTACGCTCGAGCTGAAACTTTAAAATCTAGCGGGGGGTGGAGTTTCTCCATCACAACCTTTGCGAAAGATTCGTTCTTTCTTGGGGTTGTCAGACCTTCTTTCTTCCAAGAAAGAAGGGATGACTTTGAACCACCGACCTTCGGGTGACTCCTTCCCAAATCGCAATAGCGAAAGGGAATTATGGGCCCGACGAGCACTCCTAGCTGCTCTACCCCGCTATAATATTATAGGGCACATTCAAACTTAAAGAAAACGCTTCCCGCAAATATACAGAAAGATTACAAAAGTATTAATGGTTTACCTTCTTGGAATAGACGAAGCGGGAAAGGGGCCAGTTATCGGCCCGCTGATTATCTGCGGATGCCTCGTAAAAGAAGAAGACGAAGAAAAACTGAAAATCCTGGGTGTGAAGGATTCCAAGGAGCTCACTCCAAGGCAAAGGGAGAAACTTTCAGAAGAAATAAAACAGGTCTGCGAGGACTTTTTTATCGCTGAAATTACGACCCAACAACTGAATTCGGAAATGGGAATCTTGAACCTTAATCAGATAGAGCTTGCGCGAGTTGCAAAAATCGTGAATAATTTTTTGGAAAAAAAGCCAAGGGTAGTCATAGACTCCTTTGAGGCAAACACTGAGAAGTTCGCCCAGAAATTGAGATTTCTTTTAAAGGACAAGGAAACAAAAATTGTTTCCGAGAACCGGGCAGACAAAAATCACCCGGTTGTTGGCGCTGCATCCATCCTTGCGAAAGTTACAAGAGACAGCAAAATCAAGGACTTGCATAAAACTTACGGCGACTTCGGATCGGGATACCCTGCAGACCCAAGGACAGTTAATTTCCTTGGAAAGCTTGAGGAGAGCAGGTTCCCGGAAATTGTGAGGCTGAAGTGGTCTACTGCAGAAAGGATCCTGGAAGCGCGCAAAAAAAGAGTGGACCAAAAAAACCTCGGCGAATACTAGGCATTTATTATATATTCGGGGCTATAGAGTTATGAGACAGGAAATTTTTGGAATATTCGCAGCACTGCTCATGCTTTCAATGGTGCTTGGAGCAGGCACCAATTCCCAAGGAAGCGGGCCTTCGGAAAACCCGGAAGAATTAATGGTCGAAAACCAGCAGAAAAACCTTGGTGAAGACGACCAGTTAAGAGAAGAAATAAGCACGGAAAACAATGCCGGAGATGAAAAAGGGAATGGAATGGTAATTGCCCCTAACGGACAGGGAGACCAGAAAGGTGCAGAAAATGCCCGGGAAGTAAGGTCACAGCTTGAGGAAAAGCAGCGCGAAATGGAAAGGGAAATGGAGAACCTGACAGAACAGCAAAAGAATGTGCTCAAGAACCAAAACCAGGTTAAGCTTGCAGTTCATGCTCTGCTTGGAATGGAAAATCAATATGGAGGCATTGGCCAGAACATATCGCAGATCGCAAGGGAATTCAACAACTCTGTAAACAAGACTATACAGGCAGAAGAGAAGATACAGACCAGGAGCAACTTTAGCCGATTCCTTTTCGGAGGAGATGAAAATGCTGCACAAATGCTTGAGCAGGAAACAACCCAAAATCAGGAAAGAGTCCAGGAGCTCAACCGGCTTATTGCCGATTGCGAGTGTGACGAGGAGATCAAGCTTCTTCTAAGAGAACAGGTGCAAAACCTCGAGCAGGAGCAGATCCGTTTAAACCAGCTTGCACAGGAAGAAAAGCAAAGCAAGGGACTCTTGGGCTGGCTTTGGAAATAATTTCATTTTTTTGATTATTATTTTGTTCTTCCTGAGTCATCTCTGGAGGAATTTCTCTTGGGGTAGAAGAAAAAATTTGCAAAGAAATTTATGCTGTGGCTAGTATTTGCGTTAACGGCTGCTCTTGCCGATGGGATAAAAAGCGTAATCCACCGGGCTGTAATGAAGACAGAGAGTGTATTCTCTTACGCGCTTATTGAAAACCTCCTGACCGCACTTGCATTTATCCCGTTCCTTTACTTCGACTTTCTTGTTCCAACTGATCCGGCGGCCTGGGCTCTTCTAATGTTATCTTCAGCTCTGTGGGTTGCTGTTGCCCTGACTGGATTTGCTGCCTACAAGCATACTCCGGTAACTCTAAAGGAGCCAATAAGCCAGTCAAGAATTATACTCGTGTTTCTCCTGTCGGTAGCTCTATTAAAGGAAGCCATGAGCACGGAAAAGATTATTGGCACACTGCTTATATTTGCAGGGCTTATTGCCATTACAACCCACAAAAGAAAAATTTTCGGAAAACTCTCCGACAGGGGAGTACAACTCACTATTCTCTCAGCATTTCTTGCGTCTGTCGTTGCCATCATCGACAAGATTGCCCTGGGCTACTTTACTCCGGGCACGTACGGATTTTTTGTGTATCTCATTCCCGGGCTCATACTGGCAACTGCTTCAAGAGGCAGGACAAATGAGACCAAAAAACTCATCAAATCAAAAGGCAAGTATGTTCTTGCAGCGATTTTACTAGGGGCAACCGCATATTACTCTATTCTAAAGGCATACACTCTTGCGGACGCAAGCACTGTATTTCCCATAATCCGGCTCGGCTCGTTTGTTGCAGTTATTGGCGGATTTGCCGCATTCAGGGAAGAGAGAACAGAAGTCCTGAAAAAGGTGGTCTCCGCAGCAGTAATAGTTATAGGTGTTCTCCTACTGTCTGGCCACCATAGCTTTTTTTAAATTAAATTCTGATAACATTAATGAAACAGAAGTTTCAGGAAGAGCTTGTCGATGTCGTAGACATGCTCGACAAAGTTGTTGACACTGTGCCAAAAAGTGAGATTTACAGGAATTTTCACACACACCGCGTGGTGCACGTGATTGCTTTTGACCAAACTGGAAAGATAGCCCTGCAGCTAAGAAGCAAAGCATGCAATTTCTGCCCCGAGCACTGGTCAAGCTCTGCAGGGGGGAGAGTGAAAGCTGGAGAAGATTACGAAGACGCAGCAGTAAGAAAGTTCCAGGAAGATCTTGGGCTGACCAGCCGCCTGGAGTTCTTCAGCAAGGACTATTACACCAGTGATGACGGTCTCAGCAAATGGATTGTGGCGTTCAGGGCAAAATGCTGCGGGCCATTTAAGACAAACCCGGAGGTACAGAAGATAGATTTTTTTGAGGCAGAAAAGATTAAAGGCATGATTGAGTCGGGAGAGAAATTCAATCCCGACCTGAAATACCTTCTTGAGAAATACTTCTTGTAATAATCTGAAAGCTATTTGGTTTTTTCTTTGTGGAATTTTACCTTTACGGTTCGGCTGCAAATTTCAAGAAGCGTGTTTGCGTCCTTTCCATATCCGGCAGCAATACAGATTGTTTTCCCAAGCAGGATTTTTCCATAGTGCTCGTGCATGTGGCCGCCGATGCAGGCCAGGGGCTGGAATTCATCAACCATCCTTCTTGTAACAAGAGAGCCTTGGTGAAAGCCGTAACGAGGGGATTCCTTCATAAGAATTCGGTCAATCTTTGTGTTGAATGGAACATTGTGGGATAGAAAAATAACCGGCCTTTCTGCACGCTTAAATATCTCTCTCATTTGAGAGCAGGTTTTATCAAAGGTCTTCCTGCGAGCGACAAGTTTTTTTTCATCAAAAAAGCGGAGATCCTCCTTGTGCTGGGGAAACTCCGGCCCGAAGGAAAGGCCATAGCCAATAACCTGAAATTCTCCAGTATCAGAAATTTTCTTGTGGACATTCTTAATGTTTTTCAGGCCCTTCATAATTCCAGCGAAATGGTCTTTCTTCAAAAAATCCCATGTTGATTTTTCCTTGGTCCAGTCTGCATTTCCAGGCACCAGATATACCGGAACTCCAAGAGAATTGAGAGATTCAAGAGACTTGCGCCCGCCCTTAAGGGACTCCTTGACAAGTTTTTTTGCCTTGGCTTTTCCAGTTATCGAAAACCAATTCTTCATCTTGTACGAAGGTTCTTTTTGTTTTAAGGCAATCTGCCTGAACTGAATGTCTCTTAAAAAGCCGGTATCACAAACGTCCCCAGTAAAAAGAACCGCATCGAAATCCTTAAAGTGAATATCCGGAATCTGCCCGTGAAGGTCTCCAATCACCAGGAATTTTGCCATAAGTATATTTCAGAGAAAAACTTATTCGGCTTCTCTTTCAAATCAGAAAGCCCCACAGGAAAGCAAAAGCTGATAAGATAAAAAATAAAAATCAAAAGATGAAAAGACCCTATTTCTTCATCTTGTCCATCACTATCGTTATCGCGTATACTGCTGAAAGGGCTACCAAGACATAGATGATTGTGGCAATTATGGTTGTGCCAAACAACATCTCGACAAGGTTCATTCCTATCGCATACAGTCCCCAGTTAAGTCCGCCAACGACCAAAAGGATCAAGGCGATTACGTCCAACAAAGTCTTGTTGTCCATAATTTTAAAAGCCGCACTATATATTAGCCAAATTTTTAGTCAATTGACGATATTCAAATTCCAAAATGATTTTTCACTCTGTGGCTCAAAAGCAGCACTGAAGGAATTACCGAGATTGCTGCGATAAAGCAGGTTAGTATACCAAGAGACATTATGTTCCCGAGGTCTGCAAGAAGAGTAAGCTGCCCCATAGACATTGCCCTAAAACCAATCAGCGCGGCAAGGGTGGTTACAGACATCGGAAAGATTGTACTGCATAGCGTCCTTTTCATTGCTTTTTCAGAGGACTTCTTTTTTGCCTCCTGAGTGTACCTGTTTACCACCTGGATTCCAAAATCTATGCCAACGCCCATTATCATAGACAGGCTTCCTGAGGTTGCAGAGGACAGGTTGATTCCAAGAAAACCTACAAGCCCGTAGACCCAGATAATTCCAAAGGTTATTCCAAGTAGAGATGTGATGCCAAGGCGCAGAGAGAAAAAAAGCAGGCTCACCAGCACAAAGATTCCCAGGAGGGACAGAGATGAAGTCCGTGCCATGGTGGGGGTTATAAGCTGGTCGATATCTGCGGAAACAACTGCCTCCCCAGTAAGCCCCACTTTAATTCCGGCGGGCTTTTCCGTTTCAGCAATAATCTCCCGGATTTCTGTTATGAGCTCGGCCTCTTTTTCCTCGCTCAGGTCATAGATGCCCACCCTTATGACCGTTAATGCATAGTCTTTTGAAACATAATCCTCGAAGGGGCTGTCTTCAAAAGAAGAATCTGCAAGCCGAGCGCAAGAAGGGGATTCATAAGGAGCCATTATCTCTAATATTTGAGTCCTTGATTTTGGCAGGATTCCATTGTTTTTGGACCTGAAGATATCGGGAAGCCCAGACACAGAGGTTGCCTCTCCCAACATTCTAAGTTTTTTTTCCAGTGTGTCCAAGTAAACAAGCGCTTCAGGTGACCTTATGTCACGCGGCTCGCTTGAAGGGCTGTAATTCGGGTCAATTTCGACCACGACCGTGAGAGACTGCCCCGAGCTTTCAAACTCGTCAGAAATCTGGGAAAGGGCAGTGACTTCCGCCACATCGTCAGGCAACAGGTTCGAGTAGTCCATCTGCGAAGTCGATACACGAGACATCCCAACCAGGAACACACCCGTCAACAAAAGGGACATCACTAAAACAACCAAAGGCCTTGAAACCACAAAGTCTGCATATGACTCAATAAGCGTTTTCATTTTGCCTCACCTCCCTGCCCTGCAAGCTTTCCCCTCAGCTTATCCGAAATATCCTCCACGGCAATTATTATTGAAGGTCCGGAAAAAACAGTCGCAACAAGTATGCAGAAAATTCCTAGGGCCAGCATTTTCCCAAGATTCTGAATCATCGGCATCGGGGCAATTAGAAGAGCCATAAACCCAATAATGGTCGTCATGCCCGAGCCGATAATGCTCGAGCCAACTGAAGGAAGAGCTATCTTCATTGACTTCTCCCTTCCCAGTCCCCTTAACCTTTCCTCACGATACCTTTCCAGAAGAAATATTCCATACTCGGTTCCAAGCCCCAGTATCATTGCGCCAAGGCCCGCGGTTGCAATAGAAAAAGCCAAGCCAAGCCAGCCCGCTATTCCAAGCGTCCACAAAAGCCCGATTGCCAGGGGAGACACAACCAATACTGCTGACTCAAGAGAGCGTTTCATGGCAAAAACCAGCAGGAAAATCAGAACCGAAGCAAGCCCCAGGGTGACTACAAGATCGCTTTTTAGAGTTTCAAGTATTATGGAGCGCAGCGGAGGGCTCCCTGTAACCACCATACGAACGCAGGCAGGACTTGGCACGCTTTCAAGGTCCTCATTTATTTTCGAGACAAAACTATTGACCTTCTCCTCTCCGGAGCCGACTGTGGCAGAAACCAAAATAAAAGTTGCAGAATAATCTGGGTTGAAAAATCTTCCTGAAGAAGGCACGCTTTCAAGCACGGTCCGAACACCTTCAGTTGTCGAAGGCACGCCCCCCATGGCTCCAAAAACATCTCCCACGGAACGGACAGACCTAACTCCACTTTCTTTTGAAATTACTTCTTCTGAGTCCATTAGAACCCTGATTACCTTGGGGTCTCTTATGTCCTTAGGCGCACCATCAAGACTGCATTCCCGATCCAGGTAGACAAGCACCAGAAGGGTGTCTTCGCCTCCAAAAATTTCAGAAACACGGTTCTGCATCCTATTGGAAGGAATATCCTGAGGCATTTCCTTGCTAAGGTCCGTCTGAAGGCGGGTATTTGCAATCCCCGCACCAAGCATAACCAAAAGCAGAACAGTTACACCTATAAAAAAATACGGCTTTCTGCATTGGTACCCCGCAAGGGCTTCGAGAAATTTCATCTTGATCCACCTCTGTGTGAAGAGAGAAGATTTTGCAGTTTTTGGTTTGCTTCGTCCATTATGAGGCATGCAGCAGGAGTTTTTTCGGGATATGCCGACAGGTCAAGAAGAAGAGACAAGGTTATATGAACCGGATATAAAACCCGGCGTCGGCAGTTCTGGGTAGACTTTCCAAAAAAATCTGAAAGAGCTGTTTCAGACTCCGGGTGGAGCTTCATCAGATACCGGGACATTCTTTTTCTCATGTCGGCCCTCAGGTTTTCGGCGTCTTTAGCAAGTTTTTTGCCCTTCAAAGTCAACTGATAAGTTTTCCTGCGAGAGGGGTCCAATGTGAACCTAATGCATCCTTCTTTTTCAAGAGACTTCAGGAGAGGATAAATCGTTCCAGGAGACGGCTTCCAAAATCCGGTTGAAATTTGAATTTCATGCATCAGGGCATATCCGTGGAGCGGACCTTTGCTCAGCAGGTCCAGGAGGCATGCTTTTAAAAAACCGCGCGGCACCAGTGTGGACCAGCGCCTATCTTTTTTTGACACGGACATAGTAGACCACTGCCGCCAGAAGCAAAAGAAACAAAAGCCCCCCTACCAAAAGCCCGCTCTGTGATGACTCTTTGGCAGAATCTACCCTCACCGGAATCTGGCGATTGACCACGAACACTTCGCTTCCGACAACATACCTTATCTCTCCTTCAAGCAGGTGGGTTTTTGTCGCAGCTTCCTCGTCCACAGTCAGCTTAAGTAGGGCGTCCCCGCTTTCGCCAGGCCCAAGATTTCCAATAAAATCATATTTTTCATCAAGCTCAAAGGGCTGGTCGTTTTGCTTGTAAACTCTCAGGGACACTGATTTTGCTTCCTCGTATCCTTCGTTAGACACCTTTACCCTGAGAGTCACCGGGTCGCCCTGTGAAATCTCAGCAGGAGTTGTGTTTATCTCAAGAACTTCCATTATTGGAGAAGGCCGCACATTGATGTCTGCTTCAAGAAGCTGGGTGCGGTATCTTGAGTTCCTGCTTCCTTCATCCCGGTAGGAAATCTCAAGCGTCGCCTTGTGCGTCTTTGGCTCAACTGACCTGCCAAGGTCTATATGAAACATGGCTTCAGAGGACGAGCCCGAAGGCAGGATTCCAAGGTTTGCGACATTGGAATAACTCTCCGAAGGGATTATGCCTTCTGGAAGAATCAGCTTTACACTGACAAGCTCAGCGCTGCCAGTCCCCACATTTGTAACAGCTATCCGCAGCTCATTGTCCTCCGTGTCGGAAAACAGTTTTGATGGGACGGACTCCATAGAGCCAATTGCAAACTCTGGGGCATCAGAAGATACATAAAGGTCTATTGTGCGGGTAACCAGGGGGTCTTTTTCAGAAGACCTGCAGCGAATGTCAAGTTCGCTGTATCCCTCCACGGCTTTCGAGTCGACATAAAGCCGGAAATCCATTATTGCCGATTCAAGACCGTTAAGAATTCCTATATTCCTTGTGCCGTCATCGTCTGGGTCAAGGGAAAAAGGGTATCTTGGCAAAAGTTCGCACGTTGCGTTCTTTGCCTTTTCCGAGCCGTAATTGTCAAGCTTTATCCAAATCGTTACGTACTGGCCCGACTCTATGGGAAATGGGTCATACTTCAACTCCCTGACCATCAGGTTGGGCGAGTCGATAAACAGGCCTTCAGCAAGAGAGATATTAAGCGGCATTGATAGCGCGCACATAACAAAAATCAGTTTCGCCATGCCAAAGTGAGAGTGTTTCATTTTCCGATATATCGGTTGACATATTAAGGTAGCACTAAAAAATATATATGAATGGCCGGGAAAAGCAGAATATGTAATGTCATTGAAATACTCTTCAAGTACACGGAAAAATATAGTCTTCCGGTGGCAGAGCTTTCAAAAGAATGGCGCGCCGACCCATTCAGGATACTTATAACAGTAATGATTTCATCGCGCACAAAAGACGAAATTACTGCGGCGGCTGCAAGGCGGCTTTTTTCAAGAGCCCCCCAACCAGATGAAATCGAAAGAATGGGCCTGCCCGAAATCGAAGCGCTTATCACCCCGGTAAACTTCTACAAGACAAAGGCAAAAAGAGTGAAAGAAATCTCCGCCCGCGTGCGCATGGACTTCAAGGGAAAAGTCCCGGACACCATAGAAGGCCTGGTAACACTTCCGGGAATTGGAAGAAAAACCGCAAACATAGTCGTAAACGCCGCTTTCGGGAAAAAAAGCATAGGGGTTGACACCCACGTGCACAGAATCATGAACCGGCTTGGGGCAGTCCAGACAAAAATCCCTCTTGAAACCGAGATGGCTCTTCGAAAGCTTATTCCCGAAAGCCACTGGGACCTGATAAACGTGCCTTTTGTACTGTTCGGCCAGAATGTCTGCACGCCGCTTTCCCCCTTTTGCAGCAGGTGCCCTGTTGAAAAATACTGTTCCCGGGCAGGGGTTAAGAAAAGCAGGTAAATTTATGCCTAGAAGATTATGAGAATTTCGCTTATTGGCCCTGGTGACATGAAATACCACTTTGAGGAGCTCCTCAAGATGAAGCCGCAGGAACTGGAAAAGCACCTCTCTGAAATCGCCACTGCCCTATCGAACAGCGGCTGCGACATCGTCCTGACGCCAGACAAGGGTGTGTCTCTTGAGGTTGCAAAACAGGTTAAAGACAAAAAATCAGGGGTAAAGATATACGGAACGGTGCCCAAGTCGGACGTGGAATATGGAATACGCCACATCCAGCCGTACATGAATGAGGTAGTTGACGGCGTGCCCCTGTTCGATGAATTAATAGATGCTGGAAACTGGTATAAGCTTGATGTGAGTAAGGCGGCAACCGGAGACGTAGTGCTGGTTCTTGGAAAGAGTCTCGGGGCAATCGGGGAACTGGCTCTTGGTTTTTATATCTACAAGCTTTTGACCAAAAAGAAGCCGGGCGTCCAGCCAAAAAGCATGGATATTGG
The DNA here is from genome assembly GCA_016932615.1 of Candidatus Aenigmatarchaeota archaeon. Lineage (NCBI taxonomy): Archaea > Nanobdellati > Candidatus Aenigmatarchaeota > Candidatus Aenigmatarchaeota archaeon. The sequence goes on along the minus strand of JAFGCN010000004.1, from coordinate 7,349 downwards.
AAATCACATAAGAGCCGGCAAAACACTCCCATTTAGCGCGATAATCTATCTGCCCTTTGCCAGAGGAAAGCTCGATTATGAACTCGAGGCCTATATAAAAAAGGTAGGTGGCAGGGTCTATTATGTAAACAAATCTGCAGAACTTGAAGAAACCTTCAAAAAACTGAAAGCAGAATATGAAGAAGGAACAGTTTCAAGGGACGAGTAAAGAATAACCTAATTATGGATGTAGTAGCCATAAACATAATCTGGCTTTACAACATCAAGATAGACAAAGCAAATCCTCTGCAACTGGACTCTCTCACCCGGCTTGATTTTAGTTATTTCCCTTTCGACAAGCCCCTTCATAAGGGTATTATCGGGCTTTAGCACTTTCATTGAAATGGCGTCCTTTGGAACCCACTGGATTTTTGGATATGGCAAAACCTGCTTTCCAAGAAACTGCGACTGCTTTCCGAGCCTTATATTATAAAGCCCTATAAGCCGGACAATCTTTCCATTGTATTTTTGGAAGTCCTCCTTTGAAATATAAAACGATTTTCCAACCTTGAGCGCCCGGTCACCCCGGTCAGGATAATCCGGGTGAAGAGGAACCTTTGTCTCCTTGTCTGCAGGCGGGTTCATAATCATTATCTCCACCGGGTCCTCGACGAAGAAGTAGCGGTTTGCAAGAGGGTCGAGAAGCTTTCTGTTGAAGCTGTTGATGTAATCCCATGACACCTCAACATCACGAATTTTAGGGCCTATCTCCTTTATCATATTTGAGATAGCTTCTGGGAAGTAACCTTTCCGTTTGAAAGCCCTTACTGTTGCAAGCCGCACGTCATCCCATCCGCTGTAAGTCCCGTTCTTTATTCCTTCTGAAACCTTTGACTTCGAAAGCTCAGTATCGGCAACGCTGAATCGGCCCTGGAGCTTTATTATTGGGTATTTCCATTTGAAGTAATTGTAAACATAAAGCTGTTTGTTTCTTGAAAGCGCAAGGTCCGTTCCCCTTATGATATGGGTGACTCCAAGAAGGTGGTCGTCAACTGCAGAAGCAAAATCAAGCAGAGGCCAGACAAACTTGTTTTTTACAAGGGGGTGCTCGGGGTTGTCTATTATCCTAAAAGCCGGCCAGTCCCTTACCGAAACATTCTTGTCCAGAAGGTCGGTCTTGACTCGGGCAACAACCTCGCCCTCCTTGAATCCATGTTTGAGCATCTTTTCCCAGCGCTTCAACTGGGTTGCCGAAGACATGTCCCTGCAAGGACAGGGCATTCCCTTTTCCCGGAGCTTCTTGAATTCCTCCCTGTCGCAGGTGCAAAGATATGCCTTGTCCATCTTAATCAGTTTCTCAAAGTGTTCGTAATAAGTGTCAAGCCGCTTTGAAGCGTGATAAACCTTATCCGGCTTTACTCCCAGCCATTCCAAATCTTCCAAAATCCACTTGTAAGCTTCCTTCATGGGCTTCTTGTTTTTTGGGTCTGTGTCATCGTACCTCAATAGGAAAGTGCCATTATAAAGATTTCTGTAAAGCCAGTTAACAACCGCCTGCCGGGCATTACCCAGGTGAAGAGGCCCATTGGGGTTAGGCGCAAACCTGACCACAAAGTCATACTTAACCTTCAGGAGAGGTATCATTTCCTTCTCCTTCTGCTTTTGCTCTTTTATTGCCCCGCCCAGGGCTTCAAGCTCTTTTTTCTGGTCTTCTGGCTTCATTTTGTTAATTTCAATAACCATCTGCTCAATAAGCCCCTTAAGCTCTTTTGCGTCTTTTTTTAGCTCTGGCTTTTCTATAAGAATCTTGCCTATAACTGACCCAGCGTCGGCTTTCCCATGGTATTTTATCGCATTTGAAAGTGCATATCTTCTGAGAATCAACTTATCGACGTCCATTAATTTAAATTGTCGGAAAAATTTATATAACGAACATTTTGCCAAAATCGGGTAGTCAACGATAATTCAGTATCTTTCTTATCTCCTCAAGAAGGTCCTGGTTTGCCTTTTCGTATCCCTTAAGCTCCCGGTAGTCTTCCCGGGTTACAAATGTGTACATAGTGTCGCCTTCACGGATATTCCTGCCAACTGTAACCCCGCTTATTGACACCGCCGCGCGGTCCTCCTTCTCAAGAGTTTTAATTACTTCGCCCTCCTTTTGCATCTGTATTACTTCGCCCAGGATTTTTCCGTCAATCCCCATAAGGCGGGTCTTATCCCTAAGCACGCCTTCGATAACCTCGACCCCTATAACCGCCGGGTTGCTTTGGCGGAACACAAAGTCTGGAAGAAACCTGACTTTTGCAAGCTTCTTAATGCGCGCCTCCTTTTGCGCTTCAAGCTCTTTTTCCAGGTTCTCCTGCCATTTTATGAATTCCTCGTAAAGCTTGTAGATGATGCCTTCCTCTATAACCCTAATACCTTTTTCCTCGGCCATATCCGAAAGTGGGTTTTGCACTCCAAAGCACACCAGCACTTTTTCTTCAGGCGGTGCATTTTCCAAAAGAAGCAGGTCCTCTTTTGTGGGAAGCCCAACCTTTGCCCTGCGCACCGGAAACTTCTCAAAGACATTGAGCAAAGCTTCAAGGTTTCCAAGGGTCTGGGCGCGAAGGATTATTCCCTTCTTGCTGTCCTCAATCTCCCTTGACTTTGTGCTTGTGTTTATTTCCGCCAGAAGGTTTGCCTTTTCGGCATCATCGCGAATCACAAAAAAATTCGAGCCGGCAACGGAAAGCTCCACGTTCTTTCCGAGAATCTTGACCCCTGAGGACGCAGCAATAGTTTCGACGCCGATGAATTTCTTCTCAACCCTTATGTCCTGAATTGATGCTGGCTTCAAAAGTGCCCTTACTTTTACCTCAAACGGCTCGACCCCCTCCACCAGAATTCTGTCTCCAACAGAGAGAGTTCCATCATAAAGTATGGCGTCTATATTGCTTCCAATCTTATCCTCTTTTTTTACCTCAAGAATAACTCCCCGCCCCTTATCCGATACCTTAAGCTCCTCGGAAAGAAACTTCTGGGAGAGGCCGATAAGCACAACAAAAAGGTTCAGCACACCTTCCCCAGTCATACCCGAACACGGAACTGCTGCAATCTCCCTTGTAAAATCTTTTATCTTGTAGAATAGCTCTATATTGAAATCTAATTCTGAAAGTTCGCTTACGCGCGTGTAAAATTTGTTTTCAAATTCCTGCTTTGTTGATTCCGACTGAATCTCGTAATTTTTTATAAAGTCCTTGTCCAGATTTTTCCACCCAGAAATCCTATCTATTTTAGTCAGGGCTATTACAAAGGGGGTCTTGAATTTTCTCAGTATATCCAGGCTTTCAAGTGTCTGCGGCTTTAGCCCTTCATTAATATCAATAACAAGCACTGCCAGGTCCGCAATTGCACCCCCCTTTTCCCTCATGGATGTGAACGCCAGGTGGCCGGGTGTGTCTATGAACAGAAGCCCCGGAATATTTATCTTATTCTTGATTGGCTCAAGGTAGCTGCTGGCAAGGTCAAAAATAAGGTTCATCGGAAGATTTGTTGCCCCAATATCCTGTGTAATCCCCCCAACTTCTTTTTTTGCAACTCTCGTGTTTCTGATGTAATCCAGAAGGGTTGTTTTTCCATGGTCAACATGGCCAAGAACCGTCACTATGGGCTGCCTGAACATAATAGCTTACATAAATATAGCGCTTAAGGTCTTCTAATAGTTTGGCTGGAGGGCGATTTTGCCCTTTTTATCCAATGTGTACTGGTCGGGTGGAGCGTGAACTTCACGTGAACTTGCCAGAAATAAGCTAATATTCTATAGAAGAACAATCTGGTGGAGGAAGAATCAGGACCTGGCAAAGTCCGGCAAATATTTTTTCCTGTGTCAAATTATCAACAAATACAGTTTCTCTCCTGCTGACAAGCTCAACTTCATGCCGGTCGGATTTTTGCCTCTGTAATATAACCTGTCCCTGGAACTGGCTTACAAGCGACTCAAGCTCAAAAAAGTCAGGAGAGGTGGTGTAATAATAAGTTGCAACCGTCTTCTGGTTCTGTATGAGATATCCTTTCTCTTCTTCTGTCAGGTTTTCAAAAATCCACTTGGAGGCAAACTTCTGACTAAAATCTTCCTGTGCTGTACTCTCTGAGCCGGAATCCCTATAAGAAAGAGGTATTGCTATAATTTCAAGGACAAACAAAAGACCCACCATTAGCGCAAAAGCTATGGCGGTTTTCCTCACCAGTTCCTTCCTATTCTTAGGGGCCATCATATTCTGCATAACTAATCTTTCAGAAATAAAAAGAAGCCAATATTTACCAAGGGCAGGAGCAGAAAGCTTTCGCCATATCAAGAGCTGTTCTCAGGTCTGTCGGTGGGGGCATTGTTGCTATATATGCTGCTTTCAACCCCGGATAAGAATCAAGCGATGTTTCAATGGGGTTTGTTTCTTTGCAGGGTGGGCTTGTTGAAACCCACCGGGCGCATTCGGCGCTAAGATCCTGCGTGTTTCCTATTTCTAAGCCCCCAATCTTTATGAACTTGAAATAGAAGAGCAAGGCAATCACAAGCACCCCAAAAACAATTATCAGGCCTACAGCAAATTCCTTGTCCAGGGCTCCTTTCATAATATTAAGTGACGCCTAATATAACCTTTGGGTGTGAGAGGTTACCGATATAACTGTGTAATATTCACTAACTGCGGGTGTGAGAGTTGCCATTTTTTGTCGGTATCTGGCGATTATGCCTTAAAAAGAGGGTCTGTTCCTGCCCTAGTGAGGGCAAAAACTGAGACAGAATCCGCATGGAACACTGTTCCATTTTTAATAAATAGCCCTAGATATAATATATGGGGGCGAGCAAGCAGGCAAGAATGGACAATATTATTAAGGTTCTGGCAGCCCAGCCGGAAGGAATCTGGCTTAGAAACCTTTCTAAAATAACAAAGGTGCCTCCGGCAACGCTTCACCGTTACCTTGAGCGCGACCTTTCCGATATAGTGGATAATCTTGGAATAAAGGATGGTAAAGGAAACCATTTTGGGCTAAGGATAATACGGCTCAAGCCAAAGGTCGTAGATATTATACGTGAAGGCGGCCTTGAGAGATTGAGGAAATTCCTTGAGATTTCAAAGAATATTTAAAAACAACCGCTTCTAGTTTGCTGCGTGAACTTCACGTGAACAAGCCCCTCCAGGGATTGTGAAGTTCACGTGAATCTGGTCCCCTCTATATATAGGGTTAAAAACTAAGCCAAATTAAAGGGGGGTTTCTTGACCACCTTAAGAACATCTCTGCACATGTGAACTTCACGTGAAGTTAAGGGCAGATAAGCTTGGGGGTTGGAGATTAGATTAAATACCTACAATAATCTCACAGGAACCTTCTGTCGACGCGTGAAGTTCACGTGAATATATGGTTCCCTTATACAAAAAAGAGCAGGCAAACCATAAACGAAATGCTCAACTAATGCGAGCATCGGGGTATAAAGATTAAATTAATCCAATTTATCGCCAAATAATATGAAGTTCACGTGAACAATTCTTTTTCATGGACAAACCCCCCAAGGATGATTTGACACAGAAACTGTTAGGGCAGAAAACCTTAATTTGGTACGAAATTCACGTGAATATGCTATTAATGAAAAAATACGGGCTGCATATGGACAGTATATTCACGTGAACTTATAAAAGGCAACAGTTATAGAGATCGGACCGTCCCCAAAGCCACCACAAACACTCTCACAAAAAATAGACCCCTCCCTAAAAAGAGTTAGATGTTCACACATAGTTCACATAATAGCATGAAGTTCACGTGAATATGACAATAAAACTATATGCTCCCCCATACATATGTCTCCAGGCACATTCCACTAATATGGGCTTGTGTATGAATTTCACGTGAAAAAGCCCTCCATCATTGCGCAGTCTGAGAGGAACAATCCACAAGCTTCCATTCTTAAGGTGAACCTTTTAAAGATGTGTGAAGTTCACGTGAATTAATCCAAACCTTCATAAACAATACGTTGCTTCGCCGCCGCCCCCAATTCTTCTCAAAAAAGATGGCGCGTGAAACAATATGAAGAAATTAATTTCACGCAAATCTATATTTATATACCCGCATCCTAAATTATGGTTATAGAGTGTTCACGTGAACCTGAGAATAAAGCGTGAACTTAACATGAACAAAATGGAAAGAGAAGATGAAATTGGCAAATATAGGGAATGGCTAAAAAAGCATGAGTTGCAAAGAACCCCCTTCACTCTTGAGATAATTCCTTCCCTCAGGGTGGGCTATAAAAACCAGGTCGCAACTCTTTTAAGAAACATCGAACAGCGCCAGAAATTGCTGCTTCTCATGGGTCCCACTGGCAGTGGAAAGACAACCCTGATAAACCACCTTTGTGATAGCCAAAAAAATTATATATTTGTTGGAAAGCCGCCCAGAAAGACCGAAGAGCTGATAAAACTTGCAGATTATTTCCACAAAGACGTTCCATTCATAACTCGTTTGTTTCTAAAAAAGCCCAAAGAGGTCCACCACATTTCAGATTACCTTAACAAAATTACAAATGAACACAAGGTAATATTTATAGACGAAGCCCACGAGGCAAGCATTGAAGTTCTCGAGTGGCTAAGGGTAATTTCCGACCAGACTCAAAATATAACCTTTGTGCTATCCGGCCTTCCAATATTTGATGATATCCTTACAAAAAACCTGGAAACCTTAAAAAAGAGGGTAAGCGAAAAAATAGAACTGTCTGCCCTGTCAAGAGACGAAACTGAAGAGCTTATAAGAAAGAGGATAGAATACGCGGGAGGAAAAGAAATTCGCCCATTTACTCCAAAATCCATAGATTTCATATACCAGAGAACAGGTGGCTTTCCCAGAGATGTCCTTACTTTATGCAACCACATGTTTAACCTCGCTGCAGAGAAAAACGCAGACGAAATAAATGAAAACCTGCTTGGCGAATCCAAATCAGGAAAAATAATAGGAAATTATGACGCGAACAAATTAAAGGATCTTCCCGAAAAACAGAAAAAAATAATAGACCTTTTGCTTGAAGAAGAACCGCAAACACCGACAGACCTTGCAAAGAAAATAAATGATTATCCTTCGGAAAAACACGCTCTTCGTGCTGTAAATAATCTTCTCAAAAGAATGCTTGAAGAAGGATATATAGAAAGAAGCAAAAACGGAAAGGCATACGCATATCTTCTCGGCCCGCAAACCAGAACCAAACTTGTAAAGGCATAATTTTGGGGCTTCACCCCATCATTTCCTGTGGAACACTTCAATCTGCTTAAAAAAGCACCGGAAATTATTAAAAAAGGTATTTTTTCAACAACAAGTATTATTTTTTAAGGTTATTATATGTTATTACT
>JAFGCN010000003.1 GCA_016932615.1 Candidatus Aenigmatarchaeota archaeon | reverse complement strand
GCCCTTAAACATCTGAACTTGAGGAACCATCTTTTCTCACAATAATTCTACAAACCTAGAGATAAATAACTACCTCTAGCGAAATACTAGACCCTCTCGTTACCGACATCTGTCCAACAGCCCAATATTGGGGGTATTTTAAATTTTTAAACCATTTGTATAAATGAAAGCGCTGGCAAGCAAGATTACAAGGGGGCTCACGACAGAAAGTGTTCTGGTGTGCGCCGACAATAGCGGGGCTAAAGAGGTCAAAATAATCAATTTCAAGCACTACCAGTGCAGGAAGAGGAGAAACCCCAGCGGAGGCGTCGGCGACATAGTAACCTGCGCTGTAACAAAGGGAGAGTTTAAGCTCAGGCACAAGGTCCACTATGGGATTATTGTAAGGCAGAAAAAGGAATTCAGGAGAAACACTGGAGTAAGGGTTGCCTTTGAGGACAATGCGATCATACTTACCGACAGCAAGCTGAACCCTCTTGGAACCGAGATTAAAGGCCCTATAGCAAGGGAGGTTGTAGAGAGGTACCTTCCAGTGGGAAAGCTTGCCTCAATTGTAGTTTAAAGGCAGTTTTCACCAGTTGGCTGATTTACTTAACTAATTAAACGGGACGCTTTTTTCGGGCAGAAACAAAACTGCGCCCCGTTGCCCGAAACCGAATACTTGCCTCTTTCTATCCATCACCTCTTAGGAGAGCTTCAAACCCTTTCGCTCTTTGTACACTGATGACCCTAACTGCAGATTCAGGCATTTTTCACCTCTGCCCAGGAAAGAACTTTTTCGTAGTCCCTTTCCAGGTCAAATATCAGCTTTATCCTAAGCTGCTCGGGAATCTCCGCCTCCCTTATTATCTCAACACACTGCTCCTTGTGGAAATCAAGCTCCCTTGGAACAGAGCTTCTGCTCCGGTAAAACCTGAGAGCTGCCGCCGGAAGAAGGATTTTCCGGAAAACCTCCACACACTCATCCAGATTGCCTATAGAATATACCCCCGCGCGAGAACGACCGATTGCCATATTGCGTTAAGAAGTTAAGAAAGGTGCGCGGGATTAGCATCTCAATGTAAAAATTGGCTTAGTGTTCCAACCTTTACCCGCGACAAATTGCATAAGGTGGTTTTACGCGAAAAGTATTTAAAGTTTAGCGTGATATCGGCAATTGCCGTTAAGTTTGGGCCAAGCCGCCCAAAATCTTCCGGAAAGCTTCTCTTGTGCAAAGTATCATCTCCTCGGGGCCGGGCAAATCCTCCAGAGGAGACCAGATATATGCTGTATGCTCAGAAGAGAGCTTTACTTCAGGCCGCCCGGATAGCATTACTTTGTAGACAAAAACTTCCAAAATTGCCCCTTCCTTCTTGTTTTCGGGATAGTAGCATATAGCAAACGGCTCTTTTTGAGGGATTGCTTCTATTCCCGTTTCCTCCCCAAGCTCCCTTACTGACGCAAGGTAAGGCGTTTCCCCGCCATCGACTTTTCCTCCTGGAAAGCCCCATAGACCTGGAGAATACTGCGCATGCAAGGAGCGCTTAAGCAGAAGACAGCAACCCTGATTATCAACCACCATTACATCTGCTGCCTGTTTCATAAAATACTCTACCTATAAAAAAGCAGGCACTTCCTGGACTACCTACCCTTCCAAAACCACTATGTTTAAAACCCACTCTAAAGAACAAACCAAAAAGAACAAGCCCTTATTTCTTGTGTCTTTGGGACTTTCTCCTCTTTTTGAGCTTATGTGTCTTAATCTTACCCTTCTTTCTCTTTTTTCCACAAGGCATAATCTACAACAGAAATCAAAAATATATGTCTGCAAAATCCGCCTTTTTATTAAAAGACACAAGTTCTTCGGGCAACCACTTAACTCCTCAGGGGCAAGTGAGATTTAAGTTATTTTCAGCACTCTATTTATGAGACATGACTTGCTTGCAGACGCATTTTCGGCAATAAAGAACGCCGAAGCGGTTGGTAAAAGTGAGACCCTTATCAGCAGCAGCAACCTCATAAAGAACATTCTTGAGGTGCTTAAGGCAAAGGGCTACATAAAGGGCTATGAAGTCCTGCCAGAGAACAACTACCACAGCTTCAAGGTCAAGCTAAACGGAAAAATCAATGAGCTCAAGGTCGTCAAGCCCAGGATTGCGTTCAAGAAAAGCGAAATCGTGAAATTCAAGTTCAGGTTCCTTCCAGGCGAAAATGTAGGCCATCTTCTTGTTTCAACCCCTAAAGACGGGGTGACAACCGAAAGGGAAATAGAGGGAAGCCAGGGCGGAATCATACTCGGGTACGTCTATTAGCCCCAAAAAGCCCCTTTTGCGCACATACTTCAAATCTTTCAGACGGGAGGGTTTAAATTATTTAGAATAACTCTCTTATGGGAAAGAAAGTCACAGGCCCGGTATATCACCGGCTGTTTGAAAATGTATTTGTTTGCCTGAGATGCAAAAGCAAGCAGAGAGCAAACCCCCTTGCAGTCCGGCTCAAGAAAGTCCACTGCAGGAAGTGTGGGGTAAACACCTTCCGGCCCAAGTCAAAGATGGGCAAGAGATAAGATTATAAATCACCTACTGACAACCTAATCCAATAAAAGTTCATTTTTTGGTTCAGAATGCAATCAGTTCAGTCCCCCTGAGCAAAAACACAGAAAAAAACCCATGCAGTTTTTATAAAGGCAGCTATTCCAGAACCTTTCTCATCGAGCCGGATTTTGCGCTGTTCAGTGCGCTAGTTATGGACTCTGAAAGGGTATTGAAAAAGAGAACCTGGCTTTTGGCAAATTCCCGGACTTTTGGGTCTGTCTTTTTCCCCTTAAGCCCACTTTCAAAGGCAGTAAAATACCTTGCCCATGCGTCCGACAACTCCCGGCCCGCCCTGAGCTTTTGGATATTTCCGGACTTTTCTGCCCTTATAAGCTCCCTGAGAAAGTGGGAAATTTCCCTGTCATAGCCGGATTCCGCCTTTTCCAGGAATTTCTTGAGCTTAAGCTTTTGCCTCGAAATTTCCTTTGACGCGCTCAGCGTAGAAATTTTCCTTACCTCCTTAAGATTGCTTGTATAGGCGCCTTTTTCCTCCACCCTGCTCAGGCAGGGCTTCTTGGACTGGTAAGCGCTTAACGTGCTCTCAATTATCCTGGTTTCGGTTTTGCCAAACCCCCTTTTTTCTGCCATATTTTCAGATTAGCGATAGAACTTGTCTTTTGCCCTTGCGACATAGCCCTTCTCCCTTGTCAACTTCTTGAGTGCATACGCCCCGGTCACTCCTGCCCCGAGGATTGCAAGAGCGCCAAGCGCAATTTCCATGTTGCTTAAAGTATCATCAGACAAATTAATGCCTTTGGACGACAGGTCCACTTTTCCAAGCGAGGACTCGATGTGGTCTCTAATCTCACCCAAAACACCTCTATCCCTTTGGTAGTCCAGCCATTCCCATCGGTTGAGGGCGCTTGGCTGAAGGTTTTCAGCCGCCTCATCCAGGGCATCTTTGTCAAAAATTTTTGCCTCTTTTGCATTCTCCCAGCCCCTAAACTCAGTTGACTCAAAGCCGGCAAGTTTTGCATGCGCATATTCCTCAGGGCTTCCCCACTCCAGTTCGATATTATTTAACTCCTCAGGGTCATCCTTAAGGCCATCGACAATTTTCTCAACGGCCCTATCATATGAGCTGGCACTGCTATACCCTGCGTCTTTTGCCATTGCCCATTCATCGAAATTGCTAAAGCCCCCGCGGGAAGCCGCCCCAAAATCGGCACTGGAGTCAAAACCGCCCCGTACAGCATCCACAAAATCATCGCGGTTGTCAAAGCCCATTACCCTCGCAAGGCCATATTCTTCAGGGCTCTTCCAGCCCTCAGAAGCAACCTCATCTTTCCAACTATCCGATTGGACATCTATTCTCGACGCAAAATCGTCGATGGCACGATTTAGCTCATTACCACTATCATGCCCCGTCGTAACTCCAATCTCATACAAGTCCTTATTCCTAAGATGGTCTTTTACGTCATTGCCATACAAGCTCTCAAATCCTTCCCTATCACGGGTCTCTTTTAGAACGCCAAAATATCCTCTTTGCTTGACAGGGTCCTGAAGGGTTTCATAAAATGGGCTTCTATCGCCCGACTCAACCTTTTCAGCCATATATCTATACGCCAAGCCGGCTATATATTAGCCATTTGGGCCGGAAGACTGGCAAAAAGCCCCAAAAATAGGTTTTTGAAGACTATTAAATATTCAAGAATAACATTATGGCAATAGTAAGAGCAAAGGATGCTAGAAAAATGACCGATGACGAAAAGGAGAAAAAGCTTAGAGAGCTTACCCTTGAGCTTGCAAAAGAAAAGAGCAACGTGGCTATCGGGGGAGCAGTAAAAAACCCAGGACGGCTAAGGGAGATGAGAAGGACGATTGCCCGGTTGAAAACAACAATGGCTAAATAATGGCAGACATATGCACGATTTGTGGACTTCCGCGGGATATATGCACCTGCGGCGCGATGAGCAAGGAGGAGCAGAAGATAATCATTTACACCCAGATTGGGCGATTCAAGAAAAAAATAACGATCATCTCAGGGCTCGACCCCAAGCAAGTTGACCTCAGGGACCTCCAGAAAACGCTAAAGATGCGCCTTGCCTGCGGCGGAACAGTAAAAAAGGACGAAATCTGGCTGCAGGGAGAGCACAAGGAAAAGGTGCGGCATATTCTGGTCGAGGAAGGCTTCAAGAAGGAATCCATTGAGGTCAGGTAAAGCGGCATTTGTCGAATATTGGCTTTAGAATTAAAATCACAAGAGTTTTTGCTAACTATTGGCAGTCATTTCAAGTCTGGCTCGATAAACGGCTCCACCAGCTCCTTGTTTTTTGCCGCCCTTAAAATCCTGGCTGCAAGGGCTTTTTTGAGCCGGTGATACTCCTCCATCCTCTTTTCTTCAGGCAGCCCCTTAAATGCCTCTGCCAAGGACACGCCCCTATTCCTAATTGGGCAATTTCTTGCGCAGCAGTAAGCAAGCGAGCCATAGCAGGTTTCAGCGTCAAGGCCGGCCTCCCTGGAAAAATCCTCCTTTAGTTTTACAAACTCTTCCGGTGTGAGCCCCATTTTCTCAAGCATTTCGTCCCTTACGCAGAGGGATTTTCCCTTTTCGTGCCTTTTGCAGCACCAGGCAGCGGCCCGGGGGTCAATCCTGTAATTAGGGTCATTCCTCGCAAAATCATGGCAAAATGGGATAGGCGCCTCACTCCAGCCGGGAAAGTCCCGTAATTGCTCAACGGGAAGGCCAAAAGCAGATTTTTTTGACTTTGCCATAGCAGAAGATTAGGCAAAAAGGTATTTATCCTTGCAAAACCGCCAAAAAAGATATTTTCATTACTTAACTGTAAACTTAAGCTCAATAATGAGATTTGACGACCTGATTGGGAAAGTGAGAGCAGAGGTAAAACTTTCACCCTGGCCATATGGAGCCAGAAAAGCAGATGACTTTCCCTACAAGCTTCCGCTTGTCGTAAGAAGCGACGGAGATATTTCCGCCATAAGCTCAGAAAGCCGGGGCGCCATTCTAAAAGAGGGAGAAAAGACCTACAAGCTAAAAGGAGTTGATCCGCATGGAAACATTCCCAAAGCCATATGGAAAGCGCACTCAAGAAGACGCAAGGGCCTTTCAATGCCAAGCCCAGTGCATGACTCCATATTTTCTTGCCCGTTGGCCTCGCCAGAATGCAACTATTTTCCGCTTCAGGAAAGCGACGCCTGCGACCCTCATATTGAATGTGGACTATACAGACAGTCAGGGTCGTTTGGAGTCCTCAGCCGGAAGAAGGCAGAAAATGAGCTAGAGGCCTGCGGGCTTATTACGGACTACCTCAATCAGTTCGGCTTTTCTTCCCCTTACGCCCCAGTGTGCCTTGGAAGCTATGAAAACCTGTTCTTTGAAGGAGCCCCAACCGCATGCATTGCGCTTGAAATCCCAAGCATCGGAAGCGACCTCCGGCTAAAGGAAGCGCTCGCCATGAGTTCCCGCAAAAAGCCGGACCCGGAGGAGGCCTTTGAAGTCTACCTGAAGCTTGCCGAGTGGAATGGATTTTGCGCAAAGCTTCACAGTGACTTAAAATTACTCCCCTCAGAGGGCTCACTTGCCTGCGACAATTATGTTTTGTCGAGAATTTCCCGCTCAGGGCTTGGGCTTCTAAAGACCGACCATAGCTCGACAAGGATTGGCACTCCGCCTGGCGCAGAAATAATGGAAAAAATGCAAATTGGAAACGGCCTGTTTCTCAGAGGAAACAGCCGGGGCAAGCCAAAAAAGATTGCAGAGCTTGATAAGGCCTATCAAAGAGGGCTAAATACTATTCCAGAGCCAATAAGCGAGAGCGAACTAATGCGGCTTTTCTAGCGGGCAGATTACCCCTATTCTTTAAAAAGCCATTTATGGAGAGGATACTCACTAAGCAGGAACTGGTGCAATATTACTCGAACAAGGACCTCCAGAATCTCCTCTGGGAATTCGGACGCGGAAGGGAAGTGGTCGGAAGAATGATTGACGGGGCTTACTTCAGGCGCCCGTCAATTCTGATGTACCCTAACGATGTTCCGGGGCTTGTGATGAGAGGGGCTGCAAGCTTCCACTCTTCTGTCGAGAGGTGGACAAACCCGCTCCTGATTGATGAAAGAAACCAGGACGAACTTCGGACGGGCTTTGACTGGATAATCGACATAGATTCGGATAAGGGCGTCGAGGAAGCAAAAAAGGCGGCCCTTATTGTCAGAAGCATCCTTGACGGATACGGGCTTAAGTACATTGTCAAGTTCTCCGGGAGGCGTGGATTTCACTTCTGCGTTTTCTGGGAAAACCTGCCGGATGCCTTTGACTACAAAGAAACCCGCTTGAGATACCCGGAGATTCCAAAACTCCTGAGTAGGTTCTTAAGGTACAGGTCCGCTTTTGAGCTCACAAAAGACATTATCCAAAATGAAGCAAACAGCATCCGCTCCACCTACCTTGAAGGCGTTATCCACCTGCTCTCTCCAACCGAAATCACACAAAGCGACTCCAAAATCCTCAAAAACCTGCCAAGCTTCATAACGGATCAGGAACTTGAAAGAATCAAGCTCTGCCTTGAGGAAAACCGGTGGCTAAATTATCTTGAAATCGACTGGAGTAACCGCCACCTCTTCAGGATTCCCTATTCCATCCATGAAAAGACCGGCAAAGCGTCGGTGCTGATAAGCCCCTCTGACCTTGAAATGTTCCTGCCCGAAATGGCTGAAATCGGAAACTTTGACTTTAAGGACATTGAAATCTCCGGCAACAAACATGGGGGCGAAGCGCTGATAAGCGACGCAATATTCTGGAACAAGAAAATAGAAGGTGCCTGGAAATCAGAAAAAGAGGGCCTGGACAAAAAGCCCCAGAGAGAGTTCGTTTCCTTCAAGGACAAGATAGCAAGGGAGAATTTCCCGCCCTGCATCGAAGCAATCCTGACAAACCTCAAGGACGGGAGGAAGAGAAGCGTCTTCACGCTTATCGCTTTCCTCAGGTCCTGCAACTGGACATGGGCTGAAGTCGAGGAAACAGTTCTCGACTGGGGAAAAAGGATGGGCATGAGAGAGGGCTTTGTAAAGGCGCAGCTTGCCTGGCACAAAAAGCAGGCGCGAAATGTCCTGCCACCAAACTGCGAAAACGGAATGTTCTACAAAGACATCGCAATCTGCCATCCCCTCCCTCTTTGCGGGAAGATAAAAAACCCGATAAACTTTGCAATCATCAAGTCAGGAAAGGGCGAGAAAAAAGATGGGCAGAAAACGAAGAGGAAACGGCGTGTGAAGCGTGAAAAAACTGCAGAAAAGCCCGCCGGGGAACAAAAGGCATAGCTCTTCCCCCGCAGAAAAGCCCTTTCAATATTCTGCCCTTAATACGCGCCTCAGGAATCAAAGCACTCCATCATTTCCTCCATACGGGTCGCCGCATCAAAGCCAAACTCTCTTCTGGCACCATCAACTGCCCTCTCAAGGACTTTGTCGTTCTCATAACCATAAACAAAAGTGCGGTCCCACTTTCCCATTCTGCGCTTGAGCTGTCCTGCATGCACCGGGTTCCATTCCCGATAGGGCATAACCGTTCCATCTACCACAACTGGTGTCTCAACACCTGGGTCAAAGACCTTGTGCCTCTTGATTACAAACGGGCGGTCTGTAATTTGCTGAAGGTGACCTTTGAGTTCGGCTTCGCCTGCCTGAACCGAGCCGTACGAGTCAAATCCATCAAGCCGATACAGACGCTCTCCAAGTATTCCTCCATGCTTCAAAACCAGCTTATCGTACTCCACATCGACCATTCTGAAAATCGACTTGTGGTCGATTATTCCTTTGTCCATCAACTCCCTTGCCACTTCCCCCGCAAACGCTTCCTTGGCCCTGAGGCAGGGATTCTTATAGAACCTCTCAAACAAGTTCACTCTTGAGTCCAGGCACTTGGCGACGGAATCAGGGTCCAGGAAAACAATCTCGCCATTGTACAAATCAATACTGCTGAAAGGGTCTGGTTGTGCCTCAATACAGCCCCACGGGACCATGCCAAGATTTTGCGAGTCATATGCCGTATAACTACAGCGGTCTACATCAAGAGAGCCGGGGCGGTTGATAAGCTGCGTTATCGGGTTCTTGCCTCTGCCCCTAACCGCATCGACAAGCTCGCCCCTTGAAACAGAATATTTGTCCAGCAGGGCATCAAGCTCAGGGCACTGGTCAATAACATACCCGAACCATCCTTCGTCGCTTAATGACAATCCCACTGCAGAAGAGTCTGAACGGGGTGGCGTAGCGACATCGTGTGTCATGCCGGCACAAACGCCAAGCTCCCTGTCAAGGTCATGTATCTGGGCCAAGCGGTCAATCTTGCTTGCGCATATGATTGAGTGCCCATATCGGGTTCCACAGGCCTGGATGCTCTTGGTACACCGGTCAGCTAGTCCCAGTTGGCTTATGTCATTAAGCCTTGCGACAATAGGAAGCTGGTCCAAGTCCTGATAAATGCTTCCTTTACCGTCGCTCCCTTCATAGTTGATTATTATCCTGTTTAGGGGTATGTGGACTGGGTCTTCCAGATTCTCACTGACTCTCAGCCATTCGGCGGGGGTTTTGCAATAAACAATGTCCTTCATGAATGTTCTAAGGCCAATACCTTAAGATAGTAAATATGACTCAAATCAGAAGCTAAGTCTTCCCGCCCAAAAGATTCCTTCCGGTTATCGGAATTTTATTGCCGTGGTCCGTTTCGAGCCCCCCAAGAAAACTGCCCAGGTAGCGCAAAGCAAGGTCAGGTGGGATATGCTCACAGGTTATTATTACCTTATCCCGGTCTCCTTCAGAAGTCCCTGTTATGGAAAACCTGGTTCTGGGGTCTGTCGAACTGCCATTTACATTTTCTCTTATGTACTCCCCGCCAACCCTGCAACTTCCGCATCTTTCGCTGTTTGGGACGGCTTTAAGCAAAGCGCCTCTTATATAATCCATTCCGCCGCTGGAACTGCCAAGGCCGTCTTTTGGAAAATTGACCGTTACCTTAAGCGGCGAAAAAGTCCTCATGTAAGTGGGGCGGTTTTGGGTTTCAGAAATCTCGATGCCAAGAACGGGCGGCGCCTTGCCGGGCAAATAAGAAGCCATAAGGCAATTAAGCAGAATTTCATTAAAACAAAAAGAAAGGAAAATAAAAGGCGCTCGCTATAACCCCGCTGCTTCAGCCAGGAATCCCGGCCCGCCTAAGGATAATGCGTCAAGCTTCGCAATAGGCAGTAAAACCTCTCTCGCTGTAATCTCTGCGTGTTTATCAACCCTGCGGGCAATATTTTTGCCCACTGCCAGAAGAGTCCCTGCAAGGTGGCCATCGGTTCCAAACATGGAATACCTCGGCCCTTCCCACTCCAAACCGTACCAGGGCTCGTGTGCTAAAGAGAGCCGGGCGTATGTCCAGGACGGGTCAAAATATCCGCCAACCGGCATCAGCACCTTGAGGCGCTTGTCTGCGAAGGGGGAATAGTATCCAACTATTGTGTCTTCCCCTTCAGGCATCCTTGCCGCCCCTTTCCTGTACTCAACAGGCACAATTTTGAGGCCTTCTTTCCGGTCCTTTTCGACCAGGTGCATGCCATAATCGCCTGCGGTCTGGTAAAGGATTCTCTGGAGAGTTTTTCCGTCAGTAGGGTGTGAAAAGCCGAGCCCCACATACATGTCCTTAAGCCCTTCCTTAAGCCCCGCTATTGGTTTTCCGCTGCACCTCAAGCCCTCTTTCGGGAGAATAACTCCGCTCCGCTCATTTTTGACGTAGATACCCGAAGATATGTCGCTGCATTTCATAGTAACTTTCTTAGGTTAGAAGAAGTTACCTTCTCCTAAAAAAACCAGACAAAAAAGCCGCTCTTGAAAAATGCGCTAATCCCGGATATTCTGTCCAATTCCATTCATATATCTTGGGAAAATATTTAAGCCCTTGCCCTTTCCGGAATGACCTGAGGATAATCAGTCAAAACCGCCTCTGCAAACCTTCGCGAAATATAGCGGAGAAGACCCTTTCTGGGATTTTCCGGCACGAGCAGGAGGCCATTTTCGCCACAGGCCTCCACTGAAAAGTATGGGATTGGGGAAATTGGGTTTGACCGGTTCTCCAAGTGGCAGCCGTCACTGCAATCGCACCTTACCTGGGCTTTCGGCCTAAGCTTGCCAAAAACTTCCACAACATATTCCATCAACTCTTTTTGCCCCTGATACCTATTTTGGCCGCCCCTTATCTCAATATACTGCCAGTCATCTCTTGAATCCATCCAGGAAAGTCTCTTTGGAGCGTGCCCATTTTTCAGAACCAAACTGTTTACAATCATGCCAGTAAGATAAGCTAAATAGTGAACCATATATTCAAAACCGTACGGAAAATGGCAGGAAATCTAAATCTTGTACTTGTCACGCCTCCAGTTCTTGACGTTAGCCCTTATCCTCCTTCCTCTTGCTCTTTTTAAGCCAAATCTCTTTATGTCGCACCACCGTGGAGCCGGCTTCTTTGCGACTGCTATAAGCTTTAGTTTCTTGGACAAAGGTTTTTTGGTTGCCATAAAACCCTTTCTTTTAAAAATAAATAGCCCCTGCCAGGAAAGGCATTCCTGGGAAAAGGGCTAAAAAAGCGGGTTTTGGAAGCCAGAGGGCGATTTCACAGAGCAATCAAGCCAAAATCAACATAAAAACACAAACAAAAACTGCCAATAGTACTAGCCGAGCTGAGCCACATACTCGGGCAAAAGAAAGCCAAGTTCGCCACCCCTAGCTTTAAGTTCTTTGGGAGTAATCGGAAGCAAGGAAGTTCCTTCGGATTCCAATGGCCTAACCCATCCGCTTGTAGTTCCTCCCGCGTTATAGAGGGTTTCATCAAAAGGCCTTCCGTAGAACTCATCCAGGGCTACTGCACGTCGAACAGCATCGGCAAAGGTTCCACTGACCTCTTCTATAGGCAAACGATAGCTTGCGCTTTTGCCTTCCTCACCCGTCCGCCCGGTGCCGCACATTATCGCCCACTTGCCCGTCTGGTCGTAAAATTCTACTCTCCGATCATTGCCCCATCTACCGAGGTATGCCGAAACTCTGTCTTCAACTTCTTTGGGTCCTAGATTAAGCGTTGTTGTTCCCATAACTTGCAAACGAAAGATACTTAGAAAGGTGCCGGAAGACGAGAATACATTGCCAGAGATATAACCTGAAATGAAGATTTCTGGCGACACGGGTCAGGGAAGAGATTCTTACTTTTCAAGGTATTTCTGGTGGTAATCCTCAGCCCTCCAGAAATGGCTTGCCCGCCGGATTTCCGTCACAATTTTCTTTCCGATACGCTTCTGCCTCTGGTCTCTTGATTCACTTGACTCCTTTTTCTGGCGCTCAGTGTAATAAAAGATAACCGAGCGGTACTGGGCGCCAATGTCAGGCCCCTGCTGGTTTAGCTGGGTTGGGTCATGGATTTGCCAAAATGCATCCAGAAGCGCTCTATAAGTGATTTCTTTCGGGTCATATTCGACCAAAACTACTTCTGCATGCCCCGTGTTTCCCCGGCATACTTCTTCGTAAGTTGGATTCCTCTTCGAGCCGCCCATATAACCAACTTCAGTGCTTTTTACTCCGGAAAGTTTTCCAAATGCCTCCTCTGCGTGCCAAAAGCATCCTGCGCCAAACGCGGCTTTCTCCATAACTCATCTATCCTCATCCCCAGTATTTAACCTTCAGTCGGGTACCTCCAGAAGCCGGCACCACTCGCATTCCTTCTCGCCCCCATTCTCCGGGCAGGGGCCTTTAAGGAGGGAAATCGCGCGGTTCCAGATCTTTGCCGCGTTTTCCACGCTTACATTCATCCTGACAAGAGTCGTGTCGAAAACAACTGAGCCGCTGTCAAGGACCTCCCTTGGGACATAAAACAGAAGGAATGCAAAGTCCTCAGTTTCAAACCCGTTTTTCCGGAGCAGGAAATTGTACAGGTCAAGCTGGTTTCGGTAGTGCTCTGCCGTGTCCTCCTTCAAAGGAAAGCCCCGCGTCTTGTAGTCAAGAACTATAAGCTTATTTCCATTAACCATGATGTTATCGACCGCCCCGTGCAGGATGTTTTCCTCGCTGTCAGCCCAGGAAATCCCCCGGAAATTGTTTCTCCAGACTTTTAAAAGGCCCTTATTGTCAAAGAGGCGAAATCCGTTGCAGCTACCGTTTTCCCGGAGTTCCGGCGGAAGCTCGCCCCGCTCCATGAACCTGTCAAAATGCTCCTTCAAAATCCTGTCCATTCCCGAAGGCAGAGACGGAAAAATCCCCTGCGGCCTCTGCTTGTGCCTGTTGAAGTGAATCCAAAAGCACCTTGGGCAATCCTCCATCAGGGATAAGCTAGACGGTGAAAGCTTGTAGGCCATAATAGACCTGGGCGTAAAAATAGTTTTGTTTCGAACACTCAATTAAAAAGACCTCTCAGTGTCCGACCAATCCCACCAGACCGCTTCATCTTAAGTGGCTCCATATTCCTTTCTTTTGCTGCATCAAGAATTTCGGAAGCGATTTTTTCTGCGGTCGATTCGTAATTGCCAAAACCAATAAGAAGTGTCTCATAGAGCTTTGGACTCAATCTAAGACCAACCCGCATCAGGTCTACAGTTACATCTTCTCCCACCTCTTTAAAACCACCAAGTAGGGCTTCAATATTTCCACCAGTGTCTACTTGTGTCAGCCCACCCTTGGATCCCTTGGGCGGATCAAAACCCAGACTTAGACAGTAAACCTTAAAACTCTGCTCCTCTTCTGGCACCCTTAAATCTTTAAGGAATGGTACCTTATTTTTCTCACTTAAGCCAGCCGCAATCACAAATGGATGCCCAAAGTTGGAACTCTGTATACTATACCGGGGCATTTCATTCCGATACTTATCCAAAATACCTCGAGTCTCTCTTGCGAGACCAGAAACATTCTCCCAATAGCCCCTGTAGGCAAGCAATCCTACTTTTCCCGAACCTATTCCTGCCATAAAAATAACCACTAAGAATTAATAAATTTCAGCAAAAAAGAGCCATTTCTGAAGGGCGCAAATAGGTTATTTTGACACCAGGGTCAAATTCGGCATTATTCATAACAACAGAAGCAACCTGGCCTGCGGGCAGGGCGTAATTTCCAAGCCCTTCTATCTTAAGCTCAAACCTATCCGGTCCGATGCCCGACTGAAAGGAAAAATGGTCCATAGGTGGCTTGCCAAGGCGAGACTTCAAAGCAGGAAATCGGGTGTTTGTGTGAAAGGCGCAGTCAATATACCTGACCACACCATCCCTAGTAGTCAGACCGTTATTTGCAGCGCGTTCCTGATAATCACTGAAACTCTCCTCGCGTTTGGGTACAAGGTAGCCCTCAAGAAAGAAGCTTGGCGAACCAACCTTTCCCGGGAGCAGTTCAGGATGAATAACGCTGTAGGTGGGAATCCTGGGAAGCACCTTGACCAATTGATTATAAGTTATTCTGCTCAAAGTTGCCATCTTTTGCCAGTCACCTCCAAACCTGCACTCAAGGCCTGTCCCCCAGAATTCTTGTTTCTTCTCAAACATAAATGACATCACCAAACGCTAATAAAGCCGATTAATATGATATAAACCACCCCAAAGTTATAAATATTTTAGAGACTATCTTTATGGTATATCGAAGCATTTCATGGGGTAATGTCAAAATTCCAGAAGAACTTGTGGGAAGAATTGTAGGCGCAACCGAAAGCCACCACGGATTTATTCTAGAGGGCAATGAAAACCCCTCACTTTACCTTAGATGCCCAAATCTACCAGAAATACTGCCGGGTTCAGCTGATGGCTTCTATGTTTCAAGCGCCTACTCGCCAAAAGAACCCCCCATAAAAGGACTGGGAGAGCTGGCCGGAGTAAAAGTTGAAAGCATTGGTGTGGTGCCCTTAAAGCACACCACAATACCTGAAGACAAGAGAGGATTCCTGTTTGAAGAAGCCACCCTGACAACCAGCGGCGGAACTTATAAACTTATCTGGGAACCACTTGACCCAAAAAAGCCAGACCCACACTATAAAGCTTACAGGAGTAAGCCGGTGATTAATAGGACCTAAAATTAGCCCAGATGGGGTATCTCATCCAGGTCATCCAACCTCAAATCTCTTGCTTTTGCTGCTATCGAACTGCCCACCTTACGAACGGTTTCTTCATACGGTCCGGTTCCCATAAGCCGAAGGTTGCAAAAACCCTCGCCAATATTGTGGGAGTACAGTAAGGTATCTCCGGGGCTACAGCCGAAAGGTCTTGATAGGAAAGGGTGTTTTGGCTCATTCCTGATTACGGAAAAATTAAAAACACTTGGCAAGTCTCCCTCAATATAATAGTGCCCTCTTGCTGGTACAAATCCTGGATGAGTCAAGCTAACGATAAGGCCTGCCATGGTACCGCCATCAACCCTTGGCATACACATGGAATATGCCTTAAAGCTCTGGTCTGTACCCGGATAGACGATTCCTTCCTGAAAGGCCCAACTGGGCGCACACTCATAACCAGCAACTTTTCTGGCAATCCTGTCCCTTAATTTCGTCCCAGGAGTAATTTCCTTAAAGGCGCCACTTGCAGTTCTGGGGAGCTCTGAAACCTCCTCCCAAGAACCCCCGTACGAACCACTAAAGATTGTCCCCATAATGCTTACTCTAAGACCTTAACCTGTTCCCAAAGATAATGTGGCGCCTTGTACATTTCAAGTTCGCCCAAATGTGCCCCCATATTTTTTGCTTCTGACATACTCTAATTCCTAATAGCCATACTGCTTCCGGCTCTTGAAAATACGCATATCCAGGTCACGTGCTTTTTCTTCTATCTTGTGCCCTACTTCAAGGGCTGTTTTTTTGTAGGGGCCTGTCCCACTAAGACCCATGCTCAAAGAATCCTCTTTCAATTGTAGAGTGCTTACAAAAGCATCTGCAGGGTTTAGCTCAAGAAACTCTGAAGCACGACCCCCATTCTGCAACACGTTCATTTGGGTAGCCATAATCTCCACCATTTCTCCATAGGACAATACACTCCCCCAGGAAAGGCTTGCGCCTGAATCCCGAACCGAAGAGAACTGCTTAATTCCTAAGGGTATGTCTTTATCTATGAAATATGAAGCCCTGTAATCCTCAAAACTCTGGCCTCTTTTTGGAACTTCAAGGCCTCTTAAAAATTCACTGCTAAGCGAACCGTCATAGCCGGCAACCCTCCTTGCAATTCTATCCCTCAAACCTGTCTTGGGAGCAAACTCCCGAAGCGCCCTTTTTGAATACCTGGAAAGGTCTGAAATATCCTCCCAGGGGCCTTCGTAGGCCTTAAAATCTCCCTTAAGCTCAATCACCATTCCAACATCACCGTCCATAATATTTACGCCGAGGCCTTTGCCTCCCCCTTAAGATAATTTGAAATCCCTGACAGGTCAAGCGGGTAAGGGAAAACAATTGTGGACTTTCCTTCCCCTGTGATTTCCCCAAGTGCCTGGTATGCCCGAAGGTTCTGCGCGACTTTCGAGCCCTCAAGCGTTCTTGCGGCCTCGATGAGCTTCTTTGCCGCCTGGACTTCGCCTTCGGCTGAAATGACTTTGGCGCGCCTTTCCCTTTCGGCTTCCGCCTGCTTTGCCATCGCCCGCTTCATGTTTTCAGGCAGGAAAATATCAGTAATTTTGACGTCAGCTATGTCGATTCCCCAGACATCAGTTTCCTTGTCGACAATCTCCTTGATTTTTCTTCCAAGCTCTTCCCTCTTGGTCAGGATGTCATCAAGGTTTGCCTTTCCGCACATGTCCCTAAGAGCCGACTGGGCAAGCTGAGCCACTGCGGCCTTGTAGTCGCTTACGCCAAGAACCGCCTTTTCCGGGCTTTCGACCCTGTAAAAAACGACGCCGTTGACGTAAAGCGTCACGTTGTCCTCAGAAATGACCTCCTGCGTCCTTATGTCCATAGGGGTAATCCTCATGTCAACCTCGGTAATATCATCGATTCCCGGGATATACCAGCGAAGCCCCGGCTCAAGGGTTCCGACGTATTTTCCAAGCCGGAACTTGACGCACTTGTCGTACTGGTCGACAGTAAACGGGTAAACTCCCGGGATTATCCTGTTTGAAATGGCAATAAGCCCTTTCTGGTAGTCCTTTGGGACTCCTGAAGTATAAGGGCTGAAATTGTCGCCTGCGCTGATTGCAGGAGCGCCGGAAACCACGCTCTCTGTGAACTTGTTCGCGTACGCCTGAACCTCTGAGCTTTCTGACATAATTGTTACACGAGAATAGTTATTTAAATCCAAATTTCTGACTCTTGCTACTTCAAATGTTCCGCCTGTTTCAGAGTCTTTTTAAGAAAGAGTAAATAGGTGGATAGGTTATGGAACTTAAAGAGCAGATATACGATTTCATAAGGGCAGAGTACTACGACCCCCTGGTATTTGCATCGACTCACGGAAAGCCGCTTGTGGTGAATTTCGCAGACCTTGATAAGTTTGCGCCGGAGATTGGAGAGAAGCTTCTGGAGTCGCCTGAGGAATATATTGCGCTTTTTGGAGAAGTTGTCGAGGACTTTGACCTGCCAAGACTGCCCGCAATACAGTTCAGGAACCTCCCAAAAAGCCAAGAAGTAACCTTAAAAAACATGAAAATGAAACACTTGGGCAAGTTTTTGACCTTAAGGGGATATATCTCTGAAGTTTCTGAGATACATATTAGAATTACCAAAACGATTCATGAATGCGCTAATTGTGGCAATCTCTTCGAACAAAAACAACTCAGGGAACGACTGGAATATGCACCGTGTCCTATTTGCAAGAACCTCAAAGATATACCCATCAAGGACAATAAAAAAACGAACCAGTTTAGAATAATTATTTCTGATCCAGAAACCAAGCAAAAACTAGAGCTAAGATTTAATGAACCCCTATCGAATCCAGAGGTACATTCTAGGATGAAAGCAGGCAATTCCCTAAGGGTAAATGGAATCTTAATGGAATTGAAAAGACTCCCAGAGGACAACCTATATCAGCCTAACCTCGTTTTTGAAGTAAACTCTATTGAAGGTGAAGAAACTGAACCTGCGGTGGTCAAGAACCCCAAACAATATGAGCACTTTCAAGAACTATCAAAAACCCCAAATTTCTTTGAAAAGCTTTCAGAAAGAATCATGCCTTGTGCCAGGGATTATAAGGAACTGGCAGAAGCGTTATTATTACTCTCTTTTGGGGGGATAACTAAGCAGAGCAAGGATGGAAATATTCTCCAAGGGAATATAAAGATACTCATCGTAGGTAATCCTGGCACAGGAAAAACCTCACTCTTAAAAAATATCCAAAGCAACTTACCAAAGACCTACGAGATTCCACTGATAGCCACCACAAATGCCATAGGAAAAAAATTCGAAGAAGAAAAACCTTGGACCGTAATTTTCGATGAATTCCAACAAGACAAAAAACTAAGGGAACTTCTGGAATTCACTATGGGGTATGAAGGTAATTTTGGAGTGATTGTGTGTGCATATCCTAGACGAGGTGTAATCTCAGACTATGTATCCTTGGATGAACAACTAATATTCAAAGACCTAGCCCCCCTGTTTGATCTGATTTTTATTAAAAGAGAATTAAAGGTTAACGATACTTCCACTCCTCCTGAACAAGAAGATATGTTGAAAAAGGAGAAATTAGAGGAATACCTCAGATACTCAAAAACAAATATACGAATTCTTGAGTTTACTGAAGAGCGCCAAAAACAACTTGGAGCGTTCTGCGAAGGATTAAGTAAAAAAATTCCACTTCAAGAATACCTAACTCCCGAATGGCTAAATCCCTTGAGAATAACCGAAACTCTGCACAAGCTTTCTGAAGCTTCAGCCAGAGCCAGATTATCCTGCAAAGTAGAAGAGGAAGATACTAGGAGGGCCATTAGAATTGTAAATGCCTATCTAAGAGACCTGAGATTTAACTTTGAAGCTAAAGCACCCGAACCCGTAGCTTCAGAATCCCGTTCTAATCTAAGTAAGCTCTTCGATTTAATAAAATCCTTAGAAAAAAACGACCCCGGAAAGGAGGTATCTCTTGAAGAACTTTCCAAAAAAGCAAACGAAAGCAATATTGAGAACTTAGAAAAACTTATCAAAAGGTTAAGTGATGAAGGACTAATTTTTGGCTATCCCTTAACTAAAAAAGATCACATTAGGCTATTATAACTAACCAACAAAATTCGCCTTCCCGCCCTTCAAAAAGCCCTCGATGTTTTCCACAGTCGTGTCCAGGATTCTTATCAGGGCCTCACGGCTATTGAAGGCATTGTGAGGCGTGAAAACCACATTGTCCATCCTGAAAATCTTCTGGTCGCGCACAATCTCACGCCACTTGCCCGGGTTTCCGGACTCGTGCAGGAGCGCATGCTCCTCCTTTATCAGGTCTTCGCCCTCGATTACGTCAAGGCCGGCACCTGAAATCTTTCCCGACTTCAATGCCTCATAAAGCGCGTCAGTGTCGACGACCGCGCCTCTTGCCGTGTTTATCAGGACTGCGCCCTTTTTCATCTTGGCGATGTTTTCCCGGTTTATCAGGTGATGCGTGTTTTTGTTGTAAGGCACGTGAAGCGAGACGATGTCAGACTCTGCCAGAAGCTCGCCAAGCGGCGAATACTTGAAGTTTATGACTTCCGCCAAAAACTCGTTTCTGTTGACGTCATAAACGCGAACGTGCATACCAAACGCCCTTGCCATCCTTGCGACGTGAAGGCCAATGTGGCCGCCGCCGATTATACCGATTGTCTTCCCCTTGAGGTCGAAGCCCACAAGGCCATCAATCGAAAAGTCGTCCTTCAAAGTTCTTACATATGACTTGTGGACGTTTCTTGAAAGCGACAGGATAAGCGCGAAAGTGTGCTCCGCTACGGTGTTTTCGCCGTAGCAGGGCACGTTGCAGACCTTGATTCCCCTTGCAGAGCAGGCGGAAAGGTCAATATGGTCAAAGCCGGTCGACATGGTTGATACCAGCTTTAGGTCTGGGAGGGCTTTAAGGACTTCTGGCGTTACCTTCGAGCTGATGAACGCCGCAATAATTTCAGAATCCTCTGCCTTCTCAAGATTCTTGCCAGAAACCGGCTCGGAAAAAAACTGCAAAGTATGCCCCTTAAGCTTCCCTGAAAGGTATTCCTCCTCCCAGGGCCTGACTTCAAAAAAGGCGATTTTTGCCATAATGATAGGAAACTGATATTAAATGAATCTGAATCCAATTAAGAAAACCTTTAGAGGCCTGAATCTAAGGGCTCGCCCATAAATTCTTTATGCAAAACTCCCTCTCTTGGGAAACATTTCCATCAAAGCCATCGGGAGACACATTCAAGATTTCATCACAGCACAAAAAGCTGGGCTCTCCGACAATGTTCTGCACAGGGCGGCAGTCATGATTAAGAGTGAAATTTGCGCCATCCATCCTTCCACTGCCATTGCACAAAATGCCCCCGTCCGGTTTCAGGATGCACACGTCATCAAAACTAAAGTTTCCTTCCGGAGTGGAAAGGTCAACCTTAAACCCGACCCCATTCTCCAAGGGCCTGAGGCTGAAGTTGCCTGCATTCAAGCCCTCTGGAGTGAGCACTTTACCTGACGCACTAAATACACCAGAAGTTTCATTCAGAGCGCCTTTTCCCTCAAAAGAGTAGCTAACTCCAGTGGGAAGCTTTAGCCCTCCTGAAACTTCAGCCCCGCCCAGAATATTCTTAACTGAAATGTTGCCTGAGTAATCAGCTGTGCCTAGTGAAGAGCAGTTTGTTCCGTCGGGGGCGCAGACATTCTGGCCAAAGGTCAGCTTTGCTTCTGCTCCAAATACATTCTGCATAAATGGCATGTCTCCCGTCAAAGGAAGGCCATTTAGGTCAAAGTAAGCGCCTTCAAGACCGATTGCAGGTGCCAAAGAGCCGTCGCCATTGTAACCTATTGCTGAAGGGTCTGTATAATTAAATCCATCAAGTCCGGCAGCATGCGCGGTTTGACTAAGTGAAAGTGCCCCAAAAAAGCCCAACTCAAACGCCCTGCGCTTTGTAAGCTTTACGCCGCGAGGCAGAAGAAGCCCTCTCGCATCTGGAGCAAGGCTTTCATAAGTGCCTCCAAAATACTTTGCCAAATCACCCAGCACCACATCATTATGTGGACTTCCAAAACCAAGAGCCCGATTTAGGTACGCCATAAAAATAAGAGCCAGAGATATATAAATCATACAAAAAAGACTTGACGATTGCAATGCCCATATTCTACCTCCAAACTTCACTTCCCAAGATACATCTCAAGCGTAGCCAGTGCCTGATTAAGCTCCGATGCGCTCAAAAACTCCGCCCCAAAATCTGCCGGCTTTTTCACTCTGGGCGCCATTGCCTCCACCCCAAGAACTTCCAAGGTGTCCGCTTCAGCTATCGACAATGGAAACTGCCCCGAAAATACCTCTTCAGATGGTCTGCCCCCGGCTATTTTTGCCTCCCACCAGGGAGCAGTGTACGACAGGAGAAGTCTATTTTTATCAAACACCTCAACTCTAAGGCGATCTCCCTCGACAAGAATGCAGTTTCCTTTCCACGCCACTTCAAAAGAAGGAGACTCGCCAATCCGGGTTCGAAGAGAATAGCCCTCCGGGCGGGCGTAAAATATTTCGCTTCCTGTGTTGCACTTCAGGTAGGGATTCGGCTCGAGAGACCTGAGCACCTCCGTTCCGCCAAAGAAATAGCCCAGCCGCTCTGGGCTTCCCTCGCGCAAAAAAAATGAGTAGGGCCCCGCTTTGAAGTTTCCGCCTGCTTCGAGTGCAAACCCTCCAGCCCTCTTCGCCAGGCCGTCCATTTCCCACCACCGATCCTTCCAGGTTCGAATCATATTTCCACTATTGAACTAGCAGAGTTATCTCTAAATTCCCCAAGAGAAGCAGATTTCCCAAAGAACACAAAACAAACACAATCGCATTTCAGAAATATTTCTTAAAAATTACACGCCCGATTTCTTCTTCCTTCGGGCGGCCCGGCTGACCGAAACATCTATTGTCTCAGAAGCAATCCTGACATTTTTCGATTTTTTAATCGCCTCCAGGATTAGCTGGCTCAGATAGCTGTTTGTAGCGCGCCTCCTTCTTGTTTCAGTAATGTACCTCACCCCCAGCTCAATCCAGTTGTCGGTAAGCTTGACAAAAACCGACGGCTCCGTCGCTTTCGCCTCAAGGTAGTATTTTTCCTCAAGCTTCGAAATCTCCTTGTTCGCCCTTCCCACGGCCTGCTTCGTCTCACGGGAAACAAGAGAAAGCAGTATTTTCTGGGCTTCCTTGCAGTCGCTGTCATAGGTAATCGGGAGAGTAATCTCATCCCATATGAACTCATGGTCTTTCGTGTAGTTGTCAAGCCCCTGGGAAAGGACCGCATTGTTTGGTACGATAATCAGCCGCCCTGATGGCTGGTCTCCCTTTATCCACCCGCCGGTTTCAAGAAGAGTGGTATAGAAAAGCCCAATATCCATCACATCTCCTGTGCGGGAGTTTATGGAAATCCGGTCTCCGACCCGGAAGGGCTTGGCAACGAATATGAATATCCCGCCAGCTACGCTCTTGAAAACGTCCTGAAGAGCTATTGCCGCGCCGGCACCGATAATGCCGTAAGCTATTAGGACAGAAAACGGGTCTTCAACCCATATCAGGATGAGAAGCGCGGACAGCACAAGAAGGTGAATGGCTGAAAGAACTTTCCTGAAGGAATAAACTGCCTTCTTGTCGGCAAGCCGCTTTTTGGCGGAAGAGTAGATAAATATGCTGAAAAACCCATAGGTTACCGCAAAGGCAAGAGTGCTGTAGTATAGCTTTGGAAAAAGAGGGTTTGGAAAATACTGGTTGAGTACGATTACTGATACTGCAAGAAGAAGTATCAAAGCCATCCGAACTATTCTCGGCCTCATATGTATATGAACCGGGCGGGCTATATATGCGGACCACCACTCAGGAAGTAAACAAGTGACTTTTGAACACAAAGTAGCTGAATGTGCCGATTGCGCCAATCACCAAGGCCAGAACGGGAAGGTACCAATCAAGCCCCACGAACAATACAATCCTGTCTGCAAAAAACATCTGCAAGAGTATGACCCCTCCCGAATAGACGAAGAAAAAAGCCTTCTTGACGTCACTAAGCCCCTTTACAGGAAAGACATGCCTGACATAAACCAGATAGTTATAAAACGTGTTGATTATGTTTCCTATTAAAAAGGCAACAAGGTAACTTTCACGCCCAAGAAAAAATTCCGCCAGCGCAAAGGTAGCTCCCAGGTTAAGCAAAAAGCCAATCATGCCCAGAAGGTTATATTTTATGAACTGGGCTCCAAAGTAGCAGAATATGCCGTCTCTTATCCGGTCTTTTATGCTCAGGCTTCCCCTTACCATAATCATAACCCCTCAACCTTTCGAGAAACCATCAGCCAGCCACACCCAACACAACAGATTCTACCAGAGATTCCAAGCCACCAAACCCAAGCCCGGCTACAAAGATTCCCACAAGGACGCCCAGAATTGCACCGGCAAGAATGTCACTTGGGTGATGCTTTTTAAGCCAGTGCCTGCTCAAAAAAACCGCCAAAGCGGTCCCAAGAAAGATTAAGGAAACCAGCCCCGGGCCGTAAAAAAGGTAGAACAGGCAGAAAATCGCAGAGACCCTCATCGAGTGGAGACTTGGAAAGGAGGATGCCTCAACCTTCTCGATTATGTTCGAGTAAGCCAGTTTTTTGGGCCTGTCCCGAAAGTGTGCAAGCCGCAGCACCAAAGTAACTGCATATGTAAGAATGAAAGAAGCAAAAAGCTGAAGAGAGAGAATTATTTCGCCCAAGGCAAACATGAAGCAAATAAGGAACAAGTGAAAGAACATCCCGCCAAAGCTTGTCACCTGCTCAAGAATCTCGTTTACATAGTGGTCCAGGTGCCGCATCCACTTCATAATACATAAAGCCCCAAAAAAAGACCTATGCCAAAAAGAACGGCGCTTGCAAGAAACCCTCTGTCAAGAAAAGCCCTTTCAAGCTCCCTTGAAGCAGGGTGGCCGATTTTTGCAAGGTAGTAGAACCTGAAAAGTGCATATAGGAGGAATGGATATAGGAAGAGCAAGAACAGGCGCTCGGTAAAAAATGCGTAAAGCCCGTAGAGGATTATCAGGCAACTCATGAAAACCTGCATGAGGTCCCGCACGATTTCGATATCGTAAACCGCCAGGACCGGCTTATGTTTTGGCGCCTTCTTGCCAAGGAACAGGAGTTCTCCCTGCCTCTTTCCAAGCACCAGATAAAATGACAGGAAAAACAGGGACAGGAAAAACCAGGGGCTAAGCGCCACCCCAATAATCAGAACGCCTGCAACTGCCCTCAGGACAAAGTTAATGCCAATGAAGATTATATCCAGAAAGGCGACATGCTTGAAGTACACTGAGTAGGAAATTGTCAGGGCTGAGAAGAAGGCAAGAATCGAAAGAAATTCCAAGCCCAGAAAATACCCTGCCGACATTCCAATGGCATATAGGACAAGCGCAAAAGCGGTGCCCGCCCGTCTTGAAACCTTGCCGGAAGCAATCGGCCGGATTCTTTTCTCGGGGTTCAGCTTGTCCCTTTGAAAATCTATCGCATCATTTAGCGCGTAGTTGGCGGACGAAACCAGGCATAGTGAGACAAATCCGATAAAGCTCAAGGCCATAAGGTGAGTGTCAAACAGGTTTCCTGAAAAGAAAGCGGCAGCGAAAACAAACAAGTTCTTGTACCACTGCCTGGGTCGCATCAACCTAAGAAGATCTCCTGGCGAAGACATAATATTCACACCCATTTACTTCTTTATAGAAGACCGTGTTGAGGTAGAGCTTCAGCTTGCTTATGAAATTGTTCCGGTTCTCCTCGCAATTTATATCTGCCGGCGGGCAGAACGGCTCGCAGGTGTTGATGCGGTACTCGGATGGCTCCATAATTTCGTAGTATCTGTACATATCCGGCCCTATCCGATAGATAATCTCATGATTAAAGTCAGAGTAGGCAATCGGAACGGGGTCAGACAAAACCACAAGCCCCGAAGATTGTTTGTGGTAGTAATTCTGGTACAGGTCCTCGTCATACGGCGCAACCATATAAGTGTGGTAAGCCATGGAGCCAACGACACCCTGGAAAAGGGCAAGGAGCAGCCAGACAAGAAGTATTCCTTTCTTTGAAACGTCGCTTAGCTTGAGCCGGTCAAGCGCATAGGCAGAGACAATATAGATAAAGGGAAGCGTGGCAATCGTGTACCTCATCTCCTTTCTGCCAAGTGTCGAAAAGTAGAAGATGCTTGCAAGAGCGAAAAGGGCGCAGAGGAAGGCATATTTGTTTGTCCCCTTTCCGTCCCGGGCCAGAAACCCAAGTCCAAGAAGGAACACAAAAGAAAACACAGACTCTCCGAGAAGCCCCGCTGCATAGTACCATGCCGGATCCTGAAAAGATGCTCCAACAAGGCCGATTATCTTCACTCCCTCAATAAACCCGTGCACAGGATTTCCGTAAAGCCCGTAATTGTACATCAGGTATGGTGCCAGGGGTATGAGAAACGCAAGTCCCAGGTAAAATATATTCCTGAATAGCTCAAGCCCTTTTCTGTGCCTGAGAAACTCAAAAACCTCAAACATGGCTATGGGTAGCAGGACAAGCCCGCCTGTGAACCTTACCAGAACACCGACCCCCGCGACAAAGCCGGAAAGAATGGGATTCCGCTTCCATATATGCAGGTAAAACGCGAGCAGGACAAAGAAGAGGGAAAAGTTATCTGTGAGTATCCTCGTCCCGTAGAAGATAAATGTCGGTGAAACCGCAAGCATCAGAGCCGCCAATACTCCAACACGCTCATTGAATAATTCCCTCCCGATGAGATAGACAAGGTAAACCGAAGACGCGCTTAAGATAAGCGCAAGAACCTTACCAAAAACAATCGAGTCTATTCCGTTAGACCAGGCAAAGCCGAGAATGACTGGTAGAAGGGGGGGCCGGAAATCCTCAAAAAGCCCTAGTTGCTCGTTTGAATAGAAATACTTCCCCATACCCACGTAAATCGCCTCGTCCCAAAAAACAAACCCGCCCATCGAGGCAATCCGCAGCATCAGCACCACTGCCAGGAAAACCGCATAAATTGCGTAAGTCCTCGGGATTATCCGCTTAGAGACAAAAACATATTTTTTAAACATGAAAAAGCTGATAAGGGAAAACGCAAGGATCACCGAAGCGATTCCAAAAATATAATAGTCCAGCCCCAGGAAATCCACGACAATTTTGCTTGAAAAAATCTGCCCAAAAACGGAAGTTATGCTGAATATGAAGAAAAAATTGCGGTTTTCACCGGAAATCTGCCCGCTCCTGAACACAAAGCGGGAATAAAAAATGAAATTGTAGATTAAGTTTACGCAGGTTCCGATGGCAAATGCCTGCAGGTAGAGCTGCCGCCCAAGGAAGAACTCTGAGAGGGCAAATGTAATTGCAAGGTTAATCAGGACTCCAAAACCGCCTACAATCAGGTAAGTAAGGTACTGTCCCCCTGTCTTGACTTCCCGCGGGATTTCCTCATATTTACTGGAACTCTCCTTCTTTTTCCTCATCCTCCGGGTCGAAAGCCCTTCCTTCATAGATAACCTTCCGGCAAAATCGTATATTACTGCATTTGGAGGGTGTTTTTCCGCCAAAAAAGGTCACTTAAAAAAGCAACGGCTAATTAAGTTATAGCCCCGTGGTGTAGCGGCCAAGCATATGAGACTCTGGATCTCATGACCCAGGTTCGAAGAAATCCCTTTCTTTAAGAAAGAAAGGTCTTACAACCCCAAAGAAAAAAATTCGAATCTCCTGGCGGGGCTATGTTTTTAAATTACTGAAATCCTAAAGCGAATACTCCCAAATCCTCTTCTCCTTGGGCGTCTTTGCGTCAGACACTTCCCCGGCAACGTCTTTCAGGAAAATTTCCTTGACAACCTTGGGGTCGTTTCCAAAGTTCCCGATAATCCACATAAGCTTGGTCATGGCAGTCTCGCTTATCATGTCGTGGCCTGGAATTGCCCCAGCTTCAAGTGCCTTCCGTCCGGTCTCGTACAGGTACATCCAGGAAGAGCCGATGGCGCACTGGGTTGAAACAACCACAGGGACTCCTTTTTTGACAGCAGAGCCGATTTCCTCAACAAGCGAATTTTTTTCTATAGGGACGTTTCCGGCGCCAAAGCCCTCAATTACAAGACCCTTGTAGCCAAGGTCAACGTAACTTTGGATAATTTTCGGGTCCATACCTGGCGTCAGCTTTATGATGCAGACTTTTTCCTCCAGCTTTCCGAAAAACTTCGTTTCCTCACCTTTCCTCAGGTGCTCGCCAGTAAGCCGAATATCATGCTCAATAACACCAAGAGGAAGCATCCCAATGCTTTCAAATGCCTCGAACTCCACTTCCCTGAACTTCTTTGCCCTGTTGCCACGAAGAATCTTGCTGTTGAATACAATAACCATCTCGCAAATATCAGTTTCGCTTGCAACCCTTATGGCATCCATCAGGTTTCTCCTGGCGTCCGAGCCGGTCTTATGGGGCGGAACCTGAGATCCGGTAAGGACAACCGGGATTTTAAGCCCCTGGACCAGAAAAGAAAGGGCTGAAGCGGTATAGTGCATGGTGTCAGTCCCATGCGTTATGACAATTCCATCATATTTGCCGCAGTTTTTCCTGATAATTTTAGCCATTTCCAGCCACTCTTGCGGCTGGATGTTTGAAGAGTCTGTATGAAACAAGTCGAGAGTTGTAACTTCTGCCAAGTCCCTTATTTCCGGCGCAAACTCTAGCAGGTCGGCTTCCGAAAAGCACCCCGGCTTCCAGCTTCCATTGACCATCTTTGCGGTTACTGTCCCTCCAGTTCCAATCAACAGAATCTTCTTCTTTCCCATAGTTTTATAGCTCTTTGCTTAATAAATCGGCTCCGCCCCCGACCGGAGCAGTTTTACAAATGCCTTAGCTTCATCTGGGAACAGGGTGAAAAACTGGCCGTGGGGCATGCCGTTAAGAGCCCTCCAGGGTTCTCCGGCTTTTCTAAAATAACCATTGCCAAGCTCGTAATATGCGCCGTCCAGCGCCCCAAGTATCCCCTTGTCCTGTATTCCTGTAGCCCTTATCCTCCCCTGAAGATTGTGCTCCTCCGGAAAGTCAGAATCATATATGAAAATGCCTCGGGCATTGTCCATCCTTTCAAGAACTGCCTGTTTGTTGTACCACCCAAGAGCATCCCAAAGCTGGTTTGAAAAGCCATAAACCTCAGAATAAAGGTCAGGGTCCGTCAGGAAGGCATCCCGAACTGAACTTGAGTTTGGCCTTTTTGGAACATCCAAAACCCCACCATATTCTACAGGTCCGCTTAAAAGCACCCGATTAATTGCCTCCTCAAGAAAGAATATATGCGCCCTTGTTTTTTCCCGGTTCCACACAGAGCTTCCAAGTTCAAGAAAAGACTGGGGCGGCTCATCGATTCCAAGAGGGCGCCCGCCATTCAGAAGCAGGTTTCTTGCAGGGCCTTCCCTGAAAAGCCCGTCTTCAAGCTCCAGAACCAATTTATGGACACTCTTCACTTTTTCAAGGTCTCCTTCACTAATATTTGGCAAATACACACCCCACTCTAAGTCAGACATACACTACTTAGGAAAAATTTAAAATCCCTGCCAACTGCACGAAAAACTCCTCTTTGCGGCAAATGCCTATTCAGGGGTAATACCGCCAAAAGTACTGATTAAATAGGGGTTAGGCGAAGGTATCAAATGAAAGGCAAAATATATTTGGCAACAATCTTGACGGCATTGGTCGCAATGTTTGCATTAGTCGCCGCAGAGTCTGACAACTCCGCAGAGGTTGACAAAGACTTTTTCTGCCCTATCTTCCTGGAAGGCCACATTTGGGCGCCTCTCGCAGTCACCTGGGACAGCCAGTCAGTTGACGTCAACAATAAAAATGGCATCTATAAATTAACCTGCAAAGGGCAGCTGCTTTGGTTCTGGGAACCTCCTGACAAGGCATACATCACCGAATATGAAAGCAAGTGGCTTGGCTCCTGCAGGGAAGTAATTACTCCAAGCGGGAATGTGATGCTAACCTGCCACAAGAATCCAAGCACTGAATAATCAAAAAATCCAATGAAAAATCCTCTTTATTTTTTACTTTTTAAACTCCCTATCTTAACTAGTCAGAAAAGTCAGCCCCAACAGAATAGCCCTTCTTTTCAGCCCATTTTTTGAGCGTCCCAAACTCCTCTTCAAGCGAGCGCTTTTTCATCAGGCAAAGCGAGCAGTCTTTGCCGCCAGACGAGCCGAAAACAACTTCTCCAACAATTCCCAAAACCTCGCCCCTGCAAAGCGTGTGGACGATTTTTCCATTTTCGCCCTGAATTCCTATATGAACCTTTCCGGTAGTGTCTGGTTCGCTTTTGAAGCGGACAATCTTTACGCTTTTCCCCATAAGTATTATATCGGTAGGGTATACCACAAGCGCCCCTTTAAAAGCATTTCTGCGCTTTCTTAGTTATGGAAAACAGCTGGATTGGCGGAAGATTTATATTTGACCCAGCAAAATACCGGCAGTTCAGGAGAAAGTACGGAATCGTCATAAAGGCCGTAATCATCGCAGCGGCTATCGCAGGGCTGAAATATTATGTCGACCTGATGGGGCTTTCAATAATCCCCATGAACAGCCTCATCACCTCACTTGTCGGCGGGATTTTCTTCATAATGGGTATTCTCTTTGCCGGGGCAATCGCGGACTACAAGGAGTCCGAAAAAGTGCCCGGCGAGCTTTCAGCTTCAATCAAAAGCATGTACTCTGACACAAAAGTGATTCCAATGGCCAAAAAAGACCAGAAGCTTCTTGCCGAAATGAGAGTGAATATCGTGGCGCTTCTCTCCACAATAAACTCGAACTTTCGAAGAAACGTCTGGAAGCTTAAGGAGATAAGCCAGGCAATAGACATGGTAACAGACAACATCCGCGTCCTCGCCGAAAAGGGCGTCACTCCCGGCTACCTTACCAAGTTCCGCTCAGAGCTTACCTCTATCGACAGGATTTGCCACAGGGTTGACACGATAACTGAAACGACCTTCCTTCCAGCGGCGTACACTATCGCCCAGGTCGCGATAATCTCCATCCTATCGCTTCTTCTTTTTGTGGACTTTAACATTACCTTTGGAGCGCCAATAATCCTTGGAGTCGCAGCGGCAATCCTGGTAAGCTTGGTGTTCCTCATTAACGACGTTGACAGCCCTTTTGAGGTAAACCAGAACAGCTACGCTGACGTTGACCTGAGCCTGCTTTTTAGTTTGGAGGAGTACATGAAAAGCATCACTCCGGGGGTAAAAGCACTTAAATAGCTATTTATATCTTGTAAGTAATGAAAGAAGTAAAAATTTTGTATGAAGTGTCTCCAGACATCAAAAGCAGTTTTCAAACTTCGCGTTTAATGGAGTCCATTTGCCAAAAAATAGCTCCCCGATACGGGATTGAATTAAAATTGGACCTCTGTGACCCTTTTGAAACCTCAGGCCTGCTGGAAAGAAATACCTATGATGCCCTGATAATGCACCTCGGACAAGGTGGTGCAGGAACCTATAAATTTGCTGACAGCTTGAGAGGAACCCGGATGCTAGTCGTTGCGGAATCTTCTCAGGCCGATGGGGCAGGAGGAGTCAAAGGAGACGAAGTAAGGGCGCACTTTGATGCATTCATACTTCCAATATCTGGGCATAATGGGTATTCACTTGAACGTCTCCTTGAGAGAAAACTTCTTCCCTGGACTAAGGAAGAATATCCACCCCAATTATGAAAAACCCTGTCAAAAAAGACCTCCGGTCCTTTGCAAATCCCACAAAAGCAAAAGATATGCAAAGGTTTTTCAAGACCGGCCCCGGAGAGTATGGGGAAGGCGACATTTTCTTAGGGCTTACTTCAGAGCAATTGAAAGGCGTTGCAAAGAAGCATTCTGGTGCGGGCTTTGAAGTGCTGCAAACTCTGCTTAATTCCAAAATCCACGAGGAGCGGTCCTGCGCTCTGGTGATACTTGTGGGCCAGTACCAAAAATCCAAAAAAGACCTCTCAAAAAGGGAGGAAATTTTCGAGTTCTACCTAAAAAACGCGCATCTTGGAAACATCAACAACTGGGACCTGGTGGACATATCAGCCCCGAAAATTGTCGGGGACTGGCTTCTTGACAAAGACAGGAAAATTCTCTACACTCTTGCAGAATCTAAAAACCTGTGGGAAAGGAGAATTTCGATAATCTCGACTTTTGCGTTTATCAGAGAGGGAGAATTTGATGACGCCCTGAACATTTCAGAAATGCTTATTAAGGACAGGCACGACCTCATTCACAAAGCTGTCGGCTGGATGCTTAGGGAAATCGGAAAAAAAGACGAAAGGGCGCTTGAAGAATTTCTGGAGAAGCACTGTCGCGAGATGCCAAGAACAATGCTAAGGTATTCTATTGAGAAGATGGATAAAGCCAAGAAAGAAAAATACATGAAAAAATAGAAAAATAAAATTGCCTGGACCTAGACGTAGGTTGGAACCGGGTGCGGAACTCTCCACCAAGGAGAAG
Source organism: Candidatus Aenigmatarchaeota archaeon (assembly GCA_016932615.1). Lineage (NCBI taxonomy): Archaea > Nanobdellati > Candidatus Aenigmatarchaeota > Candidatus Aenigmatarchaeota archaeon. The sequence goes on along the minus strand of JAFGCN010000003.1, from coordinate 28,496 downwards.
GAAGGCGTGCAATCCCATCGAAGAGGGCTTTTGCAAACGGCACAACTACCGAAGCACCCTGCTGGATTAACCATGGCGCAAGAGCCACAGTCACATAGATAGGCATATCTTCCCACTTACCGCACCACCCTACCGGAGCCTTTAGCGTGGGCCAACTTGTTGCAGACTTTTTGTATTGTATGTAAAAATCTCCTATACAGTGCCTGCCGTCCTTGGGGTTGTCATACATACTAAATCCAACCCTACCAAAATAGGTGTCTGAGGTTGTGCAGTATGCCCCTGTCCATAAATACCCCACCATGTCCACGCGGTTTATCTTTGTAAGGGTATTTGCCGGGAAAGTTCCGTACAAATAAATCCTGTTCGAGTAGCTCTTACCGATGGTTGCTAGGTACACCCTTGAGCCATCAGTCTTTGCCGGAGGGTAACATGTAGCTGCAAACACTTGTGCCGGAAACATCAATAGAAACATCGCTGCAATCACTATCCCTAAAATCTTTTGTCTAGTCATTTTTCTTTTCCTCTTGCCCTTTCGGGCTATTGTATCGCTTTATAACTGGAATTTCACTTCCCTATATATCTATTTTGCCTATCGCGGTGCACGCAATAGGGCACTGACGTAAGAAGCGTCAACCGCCTTCGCCGTAATCTACGGCGATAAAAGCAACGCCGTAACTGGCGGTGACAAAAGCGTTGTCGCAATGGGCGGCGACAAAAAAACCGCCGCAATGGGCGGCGACAAAGATTATATATAGCTTCAGATAGTGATACTCATGGTACTATGGAGATAAGTTTCTTGGGTAATTTTGGCATAACTAAGACGGAAGCAAAGGTCTACCTGCAGATAACAAGATTTGGGGAAACAGGAATAGGGCCGATAATAAAAAGCACGGGGCTTCACAGAGGGACTGTATACAACTCCATAAATGTCCTTGTTGACAAGGGATTTGTAAGTTTCATAGACCGAGAGGGTGTCAGGTACTACAAGATTACCGGCCAGAAGATTTTCAAGAGCATTCTGGAGGAAAAGAAGCATGAGGCAGAAAAGAGAGAACTTGAAGTCAATGACTTTTTCAAAAAAATAGCTGACTTTCAAAGCAAGCCCGGAGAAAATGAAGTTTCGGTCTACTACGGCTCGGGCGCTTTTAAGACATCTCTCCTGTCAATGTTCAGTTTCTGCACAGAAAATGACTGCGAATGCCTGTTCTTGGGAGATGGAAGGGAAATAGCAGACACTATAGGCGAAGGTTTTTACCGGTACACGCAGAAGCTGAAAAAGAAAATGGGGGTCCAATCAAGAATTCTTCTGGACATAAACCACAAAGAACACCCCCACCACAAGCTCCTTCATGGAAAAATCGCATACCTTTCAAGCAAAATTTACAGCCCAGTCAACTTCTGGATATATGGAAATACGGTGATGCTGGTGTTGTTCAAGGCAAATCCTCTCACGACAATAAAAATGAAGAGCAAGAACCTGGCGGACTGGTTCAGAAACTACTTTGAGTGCCTGTGGGACGCATCAGAGAGGCAGGATTGCCATTATCTCGAAAAGCTCAGGCAGTAGTGCATAGCCAGCAAAGGTCCAACATACCACAGTGAGGCAGTTCTCTCGATTAAAACTCCGGCTCGATTCCAAGCCGCCTGAGCTCGTTTCTTCTTGAAACCAGCTGCGCCTCCTCAAGGTCGATTCCATAGTGGTCTGCAATCCTGACAATACAGCAGATTACATCCGACAGCTCATCAGCAAGCTCTGCCTTGCCTGTGCGGTAAAACGGGTCGTCATCCCGGCCCTTGAGATAATACCCTTCAGCCACCATAATCCTCCTCGCGACGTCGCCAACCTGCTTGGTAAGCTCTATTGCGCTTGCTTCCACGCTCCACTTCCTCTGCTCGATTTTCTCAAATTCCTTTATAACCCTCCTTGAAATTTCAACCAGCTCCTTGAAGGTGTAATCCTGAGGATGTGGCATAATATTACATGCCTTATGTATAATTAAGCCAATTTAAGAATGAACGGGCAAAACCGTAAAGACATTCGCCCCGGCCTGACCGTGGACATTATTCTGAAAAAAGACCAGAAAACGGGAAAGCTGACGCGCGGGGTTGTAAAAGACCTGCTGACAAGCGCCCCCTTTCACTCCAGGGGCATAAAGGTGCGCCTGCAGGACGGGCAAATCGGGAGAGTGCAAATGGTAATTGATTCCCGATGATTGGCTAGTATATGTTTACGGGCAACTGGAAGTATGGAATACGTGTGCCGGATGGGGACTCTCAACGAAAAAAATCATTTGAGATATAAGGATTTACCTTCAGGCTTAGAAGGAATTCAAAATGGGTCTTACTGTGCACATCAGCGCTCCTGGGTTCAAGCCTCACAAATTGCCAAAAAGAATGGCTGGACCCACGTATGGCTTGAGCCAATTGAAGGTTTTGAGATAGAACGTGTGGGTCCCGGCGCAATTCTGCCAAATGGGCTTAGCACCCGAAGGTGCAAGCTGGTAGGCCTGGAGACCCGCAAGCTTTACACCTATACGGACGTTCCGGAAGGGACTGAACTTTATTTCTGGCTTAATCCAACACTTTAGGAAAGCGCAATCAAAACAACCCCCAGAAGCATTATGAGCGCGCCCAAAAGCCGTTCTCTTATATTCTTTTCCCTGAAGATGAAAAAGCCGAAAATGACGCCCAAAACTATGCTAAACCGCTTTATGGCGCTGACGTAAGAAGCGAAAATCAGCCCAAGGGCGGCGGACTGGAAGATTGTCGTAAGCGCGCCCACAAGCCCAATTAGAAAGAAGCTTCCCATATGAGGGCTTATTTGCCGGATACTTTTCTTCGAGTGGAAAGCCATCAGGAGATTCATCCCAATAGCGATAAAGCCAAGGGCGGCGGCAGACCAGAAAATGGGGGAAGAATTCAAGACCCCGACCTTGTCAAAGATTGTGCTTACGCTCCAAAGCATCGTTACAGCCAGCATCATCCTTGCTCCCCGATCTTTCAGAAGCGCTTTAAGCGGCTCCAGAACGCCCCTCGAGTGGCATTTTATATGCAGGAAGTACGAGCCAAAAACTATGAGGAGGACGCCAAATACTCCCAAAGGCCCTGGAACTTCCCCCAGAATAAAAGGCGAGAGAATAAGAACAAAAAGCGGCGCAAATGCCTGCATCGGGGAAACTACAGACAGGTCCGAGCATTTGAGGGCTTTCATCTGAAGAAGGATTGTCACGATATTTATGCCGCCGCTTATCAGGAGGGCAGGAACAAACGCAGGCCCGATTTCGGGAATGCCATAGTACCAAAGAAGCGGCAAAGTCACAAGAAACGAACAGAACACGACACCAGAGCCGACAGCATATTCGTCGACCTCTTTTAAAATCTTCTTGTTCAAAACCTCTCCAGTTGATTTGAAGAGCGCTGCAAGGAAGGCAAAAATAAAGCCAAGCATAAGATTCAAGACAACTTTCTAAGAAAAGGCGATTACGATAACTCCAAGGACCCGGATTAGTGTGCCGATTGAGCGGTCCTGAACATTCTTCTCAGATTAGTGGAGGCTGGTTTTGTCTCAATATCTACCCGTCCATTTCAGGACATTCCCAAAAAACTGTGCGTGGCCAAAACCTAACTCTGCCTCCCTTGCGCCCTCAGCGGTAATCTTAAGTCTCCCTTCACTAAGCCTTTGCTCATAATCAACGCCACCCCAATGAGGCGAAATATCGGTAGCAACGACACCAATATTTCCCTTACCATAGCTACTTAAAACGAGGAAGGGATACCGAGGGCCATATTCCTTAATAGAAAGATTGCCCTTCTCATAGGTTGTTATTGTATCAACTACGTTTAACAAAACCTCTGAGCCAGGCTTTGCCGTAAATTTATTGAAGCCTCCCACACAAGGAGGCCTTTTCCAATCGATTCCTTCGTAAATCGGATGCTCCTTTCCCTCGGGCTTCAGAACTACTGCCTTCTGGGAACTGTTTAATCTATCATCTCCTTCGAGCATCTCTACCGGTAGCAAATCTCCTATGAGACTGTCCTTCCACCCACCATAAGAGCCCGAGTTCCAACCTCCAAACACCGCAAGCCCCACACCACCATAAATTTCTTTTCCCAAAGCCTTCTGAGTCCTATCATCCATAAGTCTGGCAGGAAAATCACTAAGCACCACAAGCTTTCGACCATCGAACTGATCTTCGGTTACTTCTACATTACTTGGAACATGATCAAACGAAAGGCCATAATAGGTCATAATTGCTGCAGGAAATCTTGCCGCGGTAGTTAAATCACCATCGCCACAATACAAAATATCTCCCGATTTCTTTGAAGCAGTTTTTGACATAAATTAACTACTCAAGTGTATAAATATCAGGTGATAACGCTTAAGGATCAACATGTGGACTTGAAGAGCGCTGCAAGGAAGGCAAAAAGGAAGCCGAGCATAAGAATATTCCAGAAAGTTCCTAAAAGAACCCGCCAAGCCCCATAATACTGCTCAAGACCAAGACACAGGAGGTCAGGAGAACACGATGAAGAGTATTCCTAGCAACATGATTAGAGTCCCAAGAAGCCGCGCTTTTATATTCTTTTCCCTGAAGATGAAATAGCCAAAAACCACATTCAGGGCAATGCTAAACCTCCTTATCGAACTGACGTAAGACGCCAGCACCACTTCCAGCGCAAATGATTGAAAGACCGTGGCAAGCGCCCCGACAATCCCGATGATGCAGATAAATCCCGCCCTTTGTTTCAGCTGCCCGATGTTTTGCCTTGAACGGGATATCATAATCAGCGCAAGCCCCGCCCAGATAAGCCCTAGATTGCACACAGACCAGAGGATGGGTGATGAGTTGAGGATTCCCACCTTGGCAATAATCGTGCCAATACCCCAAAAAAACGCCACTGCAAGCATCATCTTTGCGCCCCTGTCGCTGAACAGGCTTCTGATTGGCCCTAAGAAGCCATGTGACCCATTATTGAGCTGAAGAAAATAAGAGCCGACAATCACCAGCAAAACTCCCACCAGCCCCAAAAGACTTGGCACTTCGGCAAGCAGAATAGCGGAGAGAAGAAGCACAAACAATGGAGTGAATGCTTGCATCGGGGAAACTACAGACAGGTCCGAGCATTTGAGGGCTTTCATCTGAAGAAGGATTGTCACAACATTCAGGACCGCACTTAGAAAAAGCGCCCCCCAGAAAGCACCCCCTATTTCGGGAATTCCCTGGATCCAGAGAAGGGGCAATGCTGCAATAAAGGAGCAAAAGACCACACCCGTGCCAATCACGTGCTCGTCCGAATCCTTAAGTATTTTCTTGTTCAGGACGTCCCCTGTGGACTTCATGAGGGTGGAAAGGAAGGCAAAAATAAAGCCAAGCATAACTCAATAGGGCTTACAGATTAATTAGGTGCCGCCATGCAAATTCTCCTCAGAAATTACGCCTCAAATTTAGGCAAGGTTCTTAAGACAGAAGCCGCCATCCAGTAAGGGAGGCCAAAGGGACATTCGGTGGTAACGGTTATGCCTGTTTCATGCGGAGTAAATCCTATGCAAGGCAGGTCTTCTCCAAAGCAGCTTACAGTTGGACCTCTTCTTTGAAGCTGAATAGCGTATCTTTCAAGAGCCGCAAAAACTCCTGGGGGGTCGGCTGGGTTGGCTGCATCCGGCAGGAATACATAACGGTGACCTACCTCTAGGTTCTTAGCAGGACCCAAGCGAATTGTATCCTCTGCAGTCAAGTCTTCACGTCCTGCAAATTCAGAACAGTCATAGACATTGATCCTTTTCTCTCGCATAACCTCGAGAATTTCTGGCCCGTATTTTTCAAGAAAAGAAGCTTCTCCCATAAATACAGGTAGCCAGATATTATTTGCAATGGGCTTACTGTTATGAAAGTCCAAAAAATCGCGCTGATATCCTTCTATGATGAAGAAGGCAGGATACTGCTCCAGGATCGTCGCGGCATGTCCAAATATGGCGAGGAGTGGGGCTTTTTTGGAGGGGGCATCGAGAAAGGTGAGACTCCGGAAGAGGCAATTGTCAGGGAAACCAAAGAAGAGCTCGACTATGACCTTGAAGACATTCAGTACCTTGGAAACTGCAAATCCGCTCTTGTTGATGGAAGCTGCCTCGATTGTTATATCTTCTTGAGCCCCCTTGAGGGCAAAATGAAGAACTTCCGGGTTCTGGAAGGAAATGGCATGAAATTATACAGCTTTTCCGAGATAGGAAAATTGAAGCTAATTTCAGCCGACTGGGAAGTCCCAAATCTTATATATAACGCCATTAAGGAGCAAAAGTAATCAAAATTGTTCCTATTATGGCAAATGAAAAAAGGCTTCCGGAACTGCTCTCCCCGGCGGGAGGGCCGCTCGCTGGGCACGCAGCCCTTGACTTTGGGGCTGATGCCATCTACCTGGGCCTCCAGAAGTTTTCGGCAAGGGCGGACGCCGAAAATTTCACTCTTGAAGAGCTCTCCGAGATAATAGCTTACACCAGGTCTCTTCAGCCGAAAAAGAAGGTTTACGTCACGCTGAACACAGTAATCTACGAGGAGGAGCTGGGGGAAATCATAGACATACTTGCTCAGCTTTCAAACCTTGAAGTTGACGCGCTAATCATTCAGGACTTGGGGCTTGCAAAGCTTGCGCAGGACCACTTCCCGGAAATCCGGCTCCACGCAAGCACCCAGATGGCAATCCACAACCTTGAAGGCGCGCTTACGCTCAAAAAGCTCGGATTTTCAAGAGTCACTTTGGCCAGAGAGCTTACCCTGGGCGAGATAAAGGAAATCACCCAGAAATCCGGAATAGAAACCGAAGTTTTCATACATGGGGCGATGTGCTACTCCTACAGCGGCCTGTGCCTTCTCTCATCAGCTGAAACCGGGCGAAGCGCCAACCGTGGGATGTGCACCCAACCCTGCAGGGAAGTCTTCGAAATCGGGGGCAAAAAGGCGCTTCCGTTCTCCATGAAAGACCTTGCTGTGCCAGGGCTCATAGAAGAGCTCAAAAAGATAGGCGTAAGCTCCATGAAAATTGAGGGGCGAAAAAAAAGCCCCCCCTATGTCGCCGCCGTAACTTCATACTACCGGAAAATCCTTGACGGAAAAATTTCCCGCCGGGAAATGGAAGGGCTTGAGCGCGACATCCGGACGATATTCAGCAGGCCATGGACAGAAGCATATTACCGGTCAAGAGAAAACAAAGAAGTAATCGACCCCAGAAACACCGGCCACCGGGGGCTTGCAATAGGAAAAGTCGAAAGAATTCTCCCGACGCCGCACGGAAAAGAGGCGATTAGGTTTGTCACAAGCGTTCCAATCGAACGCCATGACGGGCTTCAGGTCGAAGTCCCGGGACTGGCAAAGCCGTATGGCTTCCCGGTAGAGTTTTTCCTGAAAGAGCGGGGCAAAACCATCTTCAGCGCACCAGCAAACTCAAAAGTAGACATTCTTCTCCCAGACCGCCACCCAAAGCTGAAAGCCGGGACGACAGTGTTTCTTTCCTCTTCAATAAGCGTTAAGAAAAAATATCTGGACAAGACAACAAAACCAGGGAAGCTGGAGATTAAGCGTGAGGTTATCGTGCAGGTCGGCCTCTCTGCAAAAGGCGTGGTGGTAAGCGCGAAGGCAAAAGCAAGGCACGCCGGCGAAAGCGATATTGTTGCGACACACGAGGAAAAGCTCTCCCTTGGAGACGCAAAAAACCCCTCCGAAACCCAGAAAGCGGTAAGGGAAGCTTTCGAAAAGCTTGGAGACACGCCATTCGCGCTTAAGGAAATCGAAGTCAAAAACCCCTACAAGGTTTTCATTCCTGCGTCAAAACTCAACGCCATCAGGCGTGAGATTGCCCAGAAGCTCCAGAAAAAGATTTCTTCAGCCCTCGTGGAAAGGGCTGAAAAAGTCAAGGGACTCATCGCAGCCAATCATAAAAAGGAGGCAGAGAAAAAAGCGCATTCCACCCAATTGAAGGTTTCCTACTCCATCAAGTTCGACGACGCAGAAAAAATCTGCCTTCTTGACGCCTCCGAGATAAAACGGCTCAAGGAAATTGTCATTTGCGTACAAGGACAGGACACAAGCCGGCTCCTAAACCATCTGAAATTCCTTTCGGGCCTTACCGGAAAAAATGGGATACGGCTCGCCCTTCCGACCATAACACGCTCATGGGAAAAAGAAGACCTTTATGAAAAAATCGGGGAGCTTGCAAAAGCAGGATACTCCTTATGGGAAGTCTCAAACCTGTCCGGCTTTGAGTTCCTGAAAAGCGGGCCTGGCGAGAAGGACATTTCAGCTGATTGGCCGCTTTATGCCACAAACCACCTTGCCCTTGAAGCGCTCAAGGGTCTTGGCGCAAAGTCGGCAGTGCTTTCCCCGGAAAACGGATACGACGAGCTAAAGGCAATTTCGAAAAGCGGCGCCGAAAACAAGAAAGTCCTGGTTCACCAGTACACTCCGCTCTTCATTTCAGAGTCCTGCCCAAAGGCGGCTGTGTTCGGCTGCCCCGGGAAAAGCGCCTGTACTTTCGGGGAAATCGAAGTAACCTCAAAAAAGCTCGGCAAGTTCATAATAACCCAAAAGGACTGCAGGGCAACAGTAAGGGGAAGCCATCCGCTGGACTTCACCAAAAACCTGCCTGACATAAAAGCCCTTGGCTACCCGGAATTTCGCATAGACCTTTCCGGTAAAATCTACTCCAGGGATGAGGTTTCAAGGATTCTAAGAAAGGCCTTGAGATAAGCAAATATAGGTAAATTTTTTCAAGTTTTATGCAAGAAAGGTATTTTGATGTCTTGGAGGGAACGCTGATGGGTTTGCCTGAGATTCAACTGGGCAGGGGCTTGTGGCAAAACTGCCACCACTGTTACGACGTTTATGACCACAGCAGGATTACTGGAAGAAATCTTATTGAAACGGGGGACGGAAACCTTGTCGCCGCCGGCTGCCTTCATGACCTCGGAAAGCCAATGACCGCGATGCCGGTCTTGACTGATGAAGGATATATAGAACTCTGCCCTGGAGTCCTCTGCCATACCTTTCCAAAGCATGGAGAGGCCGGTGCATACCTGCTGAGAAAAAGAAAGCCAGAACTATTCGAACAACTTAATCTTAACCAGGAAAGTGTAGCACTGCTTGTCGAGTACCACAATACGCCGCTTGGAATAATAAAGTCCCTGGATGCAAGCAGCCAGGAAAACTTAAGTGACTCTCTTGAAACCGCAGAAAAATTGCTCGAAGGCGTCCCTGTGGACCGCATGGACCTGTTCCAGCTATTCAAGGCAGACACGGTAGCTAAAGGCAAGGTGTGCCAGGACTGCACTCTTCTCCTGAAAGCTGCAGAGTTTCTTTCCGGAAACGGCAGCATTTCCCGAAAAGACCTCTATGGATCGCTTAATTCTTCAAAAATACGCTAAAGTTCAGCCACAATCGTACCAGGCAACAAGGTCTTTTGTATAAGTGTCGTAAAAGCCCTCTGCGGCCGTCCCGACAGCGTCGCACTTGTAATTTGCTTCTCCCTCTATGCAGGCGCCATCCATGAACGCTTTTGAAAGGCAGTAGGAGCGGGAATCTGCAAAGAAACAGTAGCCGGCAGGTCCGTTCAGGGTCACGCCCTCGGCATAAAATCCCCCTCCCTTTAAGCAGAATTTTCCGTCCTCCTGCAGATTCTGCGACGCGCAGCAGGCGTAGAGCCCGCCAAGTCCGGAAATTTCGCCCACATTAAGCTCATCGCCGGAGCAGGCAGTGCCATTTGCCACAAAAGCGACTCTTCCAGAAGCATTCCTGCACTCATCCTCAGTCAGGACAACCACAGTTTCCCTTGTGATAACAGAATCAACCACCCTAAACTCATCCAGGATAAGCTTAAGAGTTAATTTGTCATGGTCGGCACCCTTAGCGGAATCTGCGTCAAACCCAAGATAAGCTATCCAGCATCCGGGGCAGCCATTTTGCAGGATGCTTTTTAATTTAAGGCCCCGTCCACTTCCATCAACATAGTCTGGTAGCCCCTTCACATAGGCCTCAGAAAAAGCGACCGCTTTGTTCTCTTCCGTGCCCCCGGATGGAAGGCAGTCCCCTTCCCAAGGCTTCATGCATTTCTGGCTTGACTCGCACCAGGCGTACCCTGCCGACAAGACGCAGCCATGGATAGCATCTTCCTGAGGGCTTTCGGTGGGCTTAGAATTGCCTCCCTGGTCCGAGAAGAGAAAATAAGCAGCGGCCGCAACCAGCAATATGGACAATACCAAAAGAATTACCTTCGTGCCGAAAGCCATAATAGTTCTTCCAATAAAACCAATAGTGAGATAATGGATTATGCCAAAGCTTTATCTGGCGATAATGGCTTCGCTCCTGCTAATTATTGCGGCTTTTTTATTAAGCCCTGACCTAAGGCAGACTGCCCTTGGAGCTTATGGCCAATTCATCGAGGAGAAAAACAGCTACCCGGGGCAGATCCTGCCTTACAATGGAAACACAGTCATGCCTCTGGAAAGAATGTCTGTCTGCTCAGATTACGGGCCAAGACCCGACCCCATAACAAACGAGCCGTCGTTTCACCTGGGGGTGGACATTTGCGCAGGCGAGGGCACTGCAGTGAGGGCAGTTAGGGACGGAAATATAGTGGGCATTGGCTACAACCATGAGATAAACGGAAACTGGGTAGAAATACAGCATACCGACGGGACATTTACCACTTATGCGCACCTCTCTAAAATAGCTAACATTTCCCTGGAGGACCATGTCGGAGCCGGCTCGGTAATTGGTGCTGTCGGAAACACGGGTAGGAGCACAGGCCCGCACCTGCATTTTGGAGTCAAGGACAAAGACGGAAGCCCGATAGACCCAAAAATTTATCTCGGGCTTGAAGATGATCAAAATATAGATATTCCGATAATCTGAAATTATGAAGAAGCCTTTTAGGAGCTTTCTCGTAAGCCTCGCCATCATCTTTGCTGCAGTGCTTGTTTTTGCCTGGTCGAGTGGATCCTTTACGGGCCTGTTTTCAGCAAATGCTGAAGTTGCCCCCGAAAGCAAGATTAGAATTGCCTCCTGGAATATCGAAAACTTCGGCCAGAAAAAAGCAAATGACCCTCTCGTGATGGCGCTTATCGCAGAAAACATCAAAAGTTACGACATAATTGCAATCCAGGAGATTAGCAACCTGTATGAAAAATCGGACGCTTCGTGCCCCAGAAACCGCGATTCCTGCCCCGGCCACGAAAACTGCGGCCTTATCTCCCTTGCCCTTGACTTCGCCCTTAACGAAAAATACGGGCAGGATTACCGATTTGTATTTTCAGATGCCGTGAGGGACGAACGGTACCTTTATGTTTACAATCCCGACCGGGTGGCGCTAGTGTATTCGGGGCTTGTCCTGGACCCGGGCGACACGTCTTACCCATGCGACCTGGCCGACTCAAATATCGGCAGGATGGCGCGCCAGCCCTTCAAGGCAGTCTTCCAGAAAGATAATTTCACCTTTACTCTCCTTAGCGCGCACACAAGCCCGAGCCGAAACATTGAAGAGCTTGAAGGGCTTGAATATTTCTACAGGGCAGAGGAATCCGCAGGTTCCCCAAGTATAATTGTACTGGGAGACCTCAACGCCGACTGCAATTATCTGCCTCAAACTCAGCAGATTGGCTTTCGGGACTCCAGGTACACCTGGGTTGTAAGCGACTCTGAAGACACGACTGCAGCTAAAACAAGCTGCGCTTACGACAGGTTTATTTTCACGGGTGAAGCAAAGCGCCACTTCACAGGAAATTACGGGATCTCAGCAACTACCACAGACGCCGTAAGCGACCATTACCTTGTCTGGGCGGAGTTTACAAGCCAGGAGATTCCACGAGGGGGCGGCTTGACTGGCATTTTGGATGGCGCTTTTCAGTTTCTTTTTGGATAATCGAAATAATCCAGATAGCAAAATCCCATAAGTATTACTCAACACCTGTGCTATATATTGCAGGAGCCATATTCGCTTTATAGCAGATTTGGGTGGGTAAAGCGAATGTTTCGTTCGGGTAATTGGTGTTATACAACATATTACTTGGGCGGCGGACTACTACCCATATTATATAAATCAGACCCCCATCATATTATGAACTACTATATAGACCTCTTTTCTCCAGAAACTGCACAGGCCTTTGAAAATTCTATGAGAGATGTGAGTGGCTTTAGAATCTCTAGGAGGGCTTATGTTCAAAACCAAAAGATAGGTCCAGGCGATAAATTTATCTGCTATGTAACGAGAATTCAGAGATTTGTGGGAGTCCTTGAAGTTCAGAGTGAGCCCTATCAAGAGGATAAACCCATATTTACCAAGGAAAAAGACCCATTTGTACTAAGATTTAAGGTCAAGCCCGTAGTGTGGTTGCCTCTTGAAAAGGCCATACCCATTCATAATGACCGCCTATGGAAAAATTTATCGTTCACAAAAGATTTGAGCAATGACAGTAACAAGTGGACATATATGGTCTTTTCAAGTCCTCGCGCATGGCCAAAAAAGGATTGTGAATTCTTAGAGAAAGAGTTGTTGGCTCAATCAAAAAATCTTGAAAACTTTGCTTTCAGCGAAGATGAACAAAAGAAGTTAAAGACTCATAAAATTAGGATAAGTGATGAAAAAGAAGTTTCAGTTTCTGTCCCCGATGATGAAGGGATGGAAGAAACAGAAAGGGAAGTTGCCGAAAAGGAAAAACGGACTTCTATTGTAGTCCAAGCCAAGCTTGCTGAAATTGGAGAAAAACTTGGCTTAAAACTTTGGCTTCCAAACGGAGACAGAGCACGAGTTTTGGGTATTTGGAAGCCAAAAGATGAAGATACTCTCTTGCAGGACCTTCCACTAGTATTTGACGAAACTACGTTAAAGACGATTCGGAATATAGATGTTTTATGGATAAAGAGGCGCTCAATAGTAAGAGCTTTTGAAGTAGAAGATACCACATCAATATACTCTGGGATACTGAGGATGGCAGACTTGTTGGCCTTACAACCAATGCTCAATATAAGGATTCACATAGTTGCGCCCGTTGAACGTAGAGAAGCTGTCTTTAAGCAAATCACTAGGCCAGTCTTTGTACTTATGGGGGAAAACCCACTTTCCGAAGTATGTTCATTTATCTCCTATGATTCCGTTATTGAACTGTCAAAAGAAAAGAAACTAGAACACATGAATGACTCAATAATTGATGAATATTCTGAGTATTCCGAAGATTAAAGTCCGCCGCCCTGCGTCATACGCTGCGCAACTCTCGGAGTTGCTTGCCTCACTCCCTTAGGTCGCTCGGTCGTATAACAGGAATTTAGCGGCTCGTTTCACTCGACCCAAATTTTGCTTTGTCTATCTGTTTGTAAATTATTGGTCAGCAAAACTTCGCCAAATTCCATCAGTTAGAGGTTAACCTTTAATCTACGCTTATTGAAAAAGATGCCAGTTCTTTTCTCAATTGATCCGCACTTTGGAAAAGAATCGGCTTCATGCCAAGCTCTCTTGCAGGACTGATATCTCTCCTTAGGGAATCGCCAACCATGATTATCTCTTCGTTTTTCACGCCAAGCTTGGAAACCATCATACCAAAGAATCTTAGGTCCGGCTTGGATAATCCCGTACTGTAAGAGTATAATATTTCGTCAAAAAGAGCGCACAAATTGGCCTTTCCTACCAGGTCATAGATGGGGTTTGGCATATCCGAGAGAAGCCCTAATTTGAGGTCTTTTGATTTTAAGGCCTTTACCAAAGCCACCATCTCGGGGTTTATTTTTTCCTTGGTAACATCCTGCTCGAAAATATCCTCCAAGGCTTTTCTTGTTTCCGGATTATCCGGGAGATTCAATTGATTAATGATATTGCTTAAATACGCGTCCATGCCCCCAAATTTGGCTCCGGATACAACCTTCTCCACAAAGTTATAGTCCTCCCTAAGGGCAAACACTCTGATGATCTCCTTTTCAGGGTCACAGCCCCCACAGGTCAGTGTCCCAAACAAATCAAATATGATTGCCTTTATCATATTATTATAAAAAGAATTGCCTTATGATGCCAAATTCACCCGGACCATAAGCCAACTTATGCCACATACGCTATTTGGATTTCTTGGGGGGCTTTTCTGAGTAAGGTGTTGTGGTGGGCTCTTTATCAGGCGCACCCTTGAAGTCAAGCGCCTTTCTTTTGGCGACCCTTCCAAGAAGGTAATTGCTGATTCCCCAGTATTTCTTCCTTTCAGCAAGGAACACAAGCACTGTGCTAAGCAGTATAGATATGAGTATGCAGGCAAGGACTATGCTGACAAAGGACTCCGTTCCGGGAATGCCAGCTTTCAGAGGTATCCCGGCAAGAATGGCGGGGGCAAGGCCTTTTGGAACCAAGCTGTCGACTACCGCCCGGTCTTCGGGAGTGAAGTTCTTTCCTGCGACAAGGGTTGAAATCGGCCTCATCAGGTACAGACCCAAAACTATAACTCCTGCGATAAGGTACGGCTCCACACTTGAAAAGTTCATAAGAAGCCCCAGGTAAACAAAGAAGAAGGACTTTACAAGGAATGAGATTTCCGAGTAAAAAAACCTCTCTGCCTCTCTTATCGATGTCCTTGTCTGGGTTTCGCCGTTGCTTCCTAGCTTCATTAGCCGCTCGGAGTTTCCCAGAATCACGCCCAGGGCAAGGCATGCCATTGCGCCGCTGCTTTTCAGGTACTCGGTAAAGGAATAGATTAGCAGCAAAAAGGCAATCGTTATCATATAGGATTTGGTGTGCCCGGACATCTTGTTAAGAACATGGAGCCATAGATAGCCACCGACGCCTCCGATAAAGAAAGCCAGAAGGAACTTGCTCAGGACGCTGTTCAAAAGAAGCCCCGTATCGAGATTGGCAAAGCCAATTCCGTAAATCTCAATTGTCGCCAAAACCGCAACAATGCAGAGAACATCGGTAATCGCCGACTCAAGCACCAGGGAAGAAGAGGCCTGCTTAGAAATGGTTAATCGCTTTACGATGGGCACAACCACCGCAGAAGATGTGCCTCCCAGAATCATACCCAAAAGAACTCCCTGAGCGAGGCCAAACCCAAAATAAACCGCAACCACGGTTACGGAAACAACGCTAAAGATAAAGGTTACAATTGCTAGAAGGGAGCCGCCAAACATGCCTTCAAAAACCTCATGGATTTTAAGGTTAAGCCCGCCCTCGAAAAGTATGAATATAAGAGCAAAGGTGGTGAAAATTGAGGCGATATCGGCAATAAGGTCCGTTTGGTAAAATCCAAAAAAGTGGCCGATAAGTATGCCAAAAATCATGAGCCACAAGACGTCGGGGACATTGGTCTTTTTGAACACCAGCTCGCCGAGAAAACCAAGGATGATTATTAGCGCAGCTATTGCAAAAAAGACGGCTATGTCCATAATATAGCTATTTAAAATAGGAACTCTAAAAAACGGCTCGACGGCCTGAAGCGGGCTATTCCACCCTTATGCGAAGCTTCGAGGACTTGAAGACCTCCGGCTCGAGGGCTTTATTTATTCTTATAACTTCTGCCTTCAGCCCCCTTTTCTTGATTTCCTCTCCCAGATTGTCCGTAAATGCCTTCTGGTCGTAGCCAAGGCAGATTACGTCCGGCTCGAGGGCTTCTATAATCTGATACTTGTCGCCCAAGCTTCCAAGGATGACCTCATCTATATAGTCCAAGGACTGGAGAACAAAAACCCGCTTTCTTTCGTCATTTCTTGGCGCCATTCCCTTGACCTCTTCCACGGTCTTGTCGCGCGCCACCACGACTTCCAGCGTGTCGCCGTGCTTTTTGGCTTCTTTCAGGAAAAATTCGTGGCCGGGGTGGAAAATGTCAAAGGTTCCAAACACCAAAACGGTCTTAGGCATAAAATTAATAGAATTTGATAAATATGCTACTTGAAAAAATCCAGTTCTCTTCTATAATAATCATCAAGAGTATCCTTTGCTGAAAGGATTGCTCCTTCATACCTGAGCACATAGTTCTGATAGTCCTCCTTGCTGATTATCCCAACTTCCAGTGCAACTCTGAGATTACGCGCAACTTCTTCGGAAAGTTCCGAGTCTCCAAGTTTATTCGACCTCTCTAATGACGCCCAATTTACATAATGCGGGATAAGTCCAGCGTCCTTAGACCTTCCCGTGCGAAGAGAACGTTCCAATAAATCTCTTGCAAAATCGTTTGAAGATTTTGAAAACAAATCCTCTTCTGCAAATAGGTTTCCTTCAGAAAACCCCGCCCGGTCCTCAAGTATGGGTCCAATAATCTCTTGAGGGTCGCAGGTTGTTTTGAAATTATACCCCTCTAAAAGCAATCTTTCGGTAAGTCCCCTAATAGAGGGAATACAGGGACAGCATTTTTCCTCTTGCCTGAACACACCATGCGAAAGTACGTTGCCAGCATCAATAACCCTCTTTGTTGAGCCATAAGCGGCCCTTCTGTAAATTTCATCGGTAACCCTTTCTCTTGTGCCTGGAGGCAAAAGACGCGCACCATACTTCGCTTTCCAGAGGTTATGGCTCATCACTCCAGTATCCAGCCCCTCCAGTCCGGATTCAAGAGACTCCTTACGCGGGTTTTCTCCAAACGAAAGAACATACCAATCTTTTGCCTTCTGCAAGGCATTTCCTTCGCTGGGCATTCCAGGAGGAGTTAATCTGGACTTAATGTACTCAATTGCCATAAAGTTGTTCCAAGAAAGTGCATATAAAACTATGCCCCAAAACCATACAAAAAGAATACAATTAAAGCACAGGTAAGTTATGGTGGCTGAAAAAGTGGATTGGCCAAAGCTTCTGGGCTCGATACTTGCCTGCCAGGCGGCTGGCTTCATTGGCTCCTTTGCGACAACCCCCGCAATTCCCACCTGGTACGCAGGGCTTAGCAAGCCGTGGTTTAGCCCCCCAAATTGGGTTTTCGCGCCCGTATGGCTTTTGCTTTACACGCTCATGGGCCTCGCCCTATACCTCATCATAAAAGACGGGCTGAAAACGCTGGACGCCCAGAGAGGATTTTATGCTTTTGGCGCGCAGCTGGGGCTAAACATACTGTGGTCAATCCTTTTCTTCGGGCTTAAAAGCCCCCCGGCTGCATTTATCTGCATAATGCTCCTCGTAGTTGCAATAATTGTCACGACCTGGGAATTCTGGATAATTGACAGGCGGGCGGCGTACCTGATGATGCCCTATCTAGTTTGGGTGCTTTTTGCAACTGTGCTTAATTTCTACATCTGGCAGCTGAACTAGCCAAACCGCTTTTGGATAAGCTTATCAGCCCTAATGCCTCCCGCTCTTTTAATGGCCAGATAAAATGTGCTTGGCTCAATATAACCTCCAATGAATGTATCAACCCTTGATGAATCTTCATCGAAATAGGGAGGTTTTGCAGTCGTGTAAACAAGTGCATCGGGATAGTCTGGATTGAAGTGTATAACCGGAACCTTCAAGCCCTTCAAGGGATTGGGCGTAAGCGAAAGGGCATCTTCATAGCCCTGGCCTATTATGATGGCATCGCAACCATTATTTCGCACGGACTTAAACAAATCATATATTTTTTGGTATCCCCCCATCCCATGAAAAGGTTCCAAACCTTTAGACTCAAGATCCGGGCAGCCGTATCGTATATCCACTGAAGGTCCAAGCGAAGTTGCAAGGGCCATTTCTTGCTCACCACTTCCGATAAACAATACTTCCTTTATCATTATATACTATCTCTATATAAATACATATTTCTAGTGCATATGCCTATTCTTGCAGAAGATAAATAAGTTATGGAAGAGAGAATTCAAAAGCTCATTGCGCGGGCGGGAATCTGTTCAAGGAGAAAAGCCGAAGAGTTGATAATGGCAAGGAAGGTGAGAGTTAACGGAAAAGTGGCGGAATTGGGGCAGAAAGCTGACCCCAAAACAGACCGGATAACCGTCAGCGGAAGAACATTGCGCCTGGAAAAAAAGCTCTATTTCCTCCTGTACAAGCCAAAGGGCTATGTGACAACCATGAGCGACGAGTTTGGCCGTCCCTGCGTAAAGGATCTCCTCAAGGAAAAAGGGATACGGGAGAGGATATTTTCTGTCGGGCGGCTCGATTACGACTCTGAAGGGCTGATAATTCTTACAAATGACGGGGCGCTTTCTAACAGGATTACCCACCCAAGCTTCGAAGTCAAGAAAACCTACAGAGTCGTCCTGGGAAAGCCCCTGAAGGAAAAAGACCAGAGAAAAATCCGCATGGGAGTCGAAGTTGAAGGGAAAACTGTAGAAGTTTCGGGCATCAATGTGCATGAAAACCCCAAGGTTTTTGAAATTACAATTCACGAAGGCAGGAACCGGATTATCCGAAAGATGATGGAGGCCTTGAACTACAAAATCCTCCGGCTCATAAGGGTAAAAATCGGGGAGATTAATCTCACAGGCATAAAGGAAGGTGACTTGAAGGAAACCACAAGAGAGGAGATTGAACTGGGGATAAAAAGCAAGGAAGAGGGCAAAAAACAAGTTCGCCGTTCAAGGCCGGCTCCAGGAAGAGAAAATAAAGATGATTTTAGAAGTCAAGGCATGGCAAGGAGACCTTACCGAAGCAGGCGTTGATGCTATCGTAAACCCGGCAAACAGCTATGGAACGATGCGGGGAGGAGTAGCCAAAGCCATTCTGGATAAAGGCGGGCGCAGGATAGAAGAAGAGGCAGTAAGACACGCGCCTATTCCGGTGGGAAGCGCAGTTGCCACAAGCGGCGGAAAGCTAAAAGCCCGGCTCGTAATCCACGCCCCTACAATGAAAAAACCAATCAGCAGGGCAAAAGAAGATGACCTTCGAAAGGCAACCCAAGCCGCCCTGAAATGCGCAGAGGAAAACTGCTCAGACAAAATTGCCTTTCCCGGCATGGGAACAGGAGTGGGGAATTTTCCAAAAGAAAAAGCCGCCGAAATAATGGTCCAGGAAATCTCCCTCCACAAGCCCACCCGCTTAAGGCAGGTTCTCCTCATCGACACCGACAGGGAACTTGTAAAATTCTGGATTGATGCTATTAAAAGAATTTACAAAAACTAGCGATTCTTGAAACAAAAAATCTCCAAAGAGTATATATACTTTTTTCAATATTATTATGAAATTGATAATACCCTTTTCACAAATCTCGTACAAGGATGTCCCGATTGTTGGAGGCAAGAATGCGTCGCTTGGTGAAATGTATTGCAAATTGTCAAAAAAAGGAGTAAGGATTCCAAACGGCTTTGCAATCACTGCTGAAGCTTACGACTTATTCATAAAGGAAAACAACCTTGACAGGATGATTAAGGAACTTTTGAAAGACCTTGACACAACCAATATGAACAACCTGAGGAGCAAGGGAAAAGCGGTCAGGTCCATCATAGAAAAATCAAAGCTTCCTGAAAAGCTGGAAAATGAAATCCTGGTTGCGTTCAAAGGGCTTCTTGCCGGAAGCAAGGGCAGTGTCGCCGTAAGGTCGTCTGCAACTGCCGAAGACCTGCCTGACGCAAGCTTTGCAGGCCAGCAGGAATCCTACTTAAATGTCCAGACCGAAAAGGAGCTTCTGGAATGTGTCGTCAGGGGCTACGCATCTCTCTTTACTGACAGGGCAATCTCTTACAGGGCAGACAAGGGTTTTGACCAGTTCTCAGTCAAGCTTTCCATAGCCGTCCAGAAAATGGTGAGGTCTGACCTTGCCTGTTCAGGTGTCATGTTTACGATTGACCCGAACACGGGGTTTAACAATGTGGTGAGCATTGACGGAATCTGGGGGCTTGGCGAGTACATTGTACAGGGAACGGTGAAGCCAGACTCATTCTATGTTTTCAAGCCAACAGGAAAAGTCATAATGAAAAAGCCATCCGAGAAAAAAATCAAGCTTATCTATGGAAAAACCGGCACAAAGGAAGCAAAAGTTCCTGCTTCTGAAGTCAGGGCATTCGTGCTTTCCGACAAGGAAGTTGAAGAGCTCGGGAAATATGCAATGGCAATTGAGGCACATTACAAGACCCCAATGGACATAGAATGGGCAAAGGACGGGGTCGACGGAAAATTATATATTGTCCAGGCAAGGCCTGAAACAGTCCACTCGAACAAGTCAAAGCACAAGGTCATCGAGGAGTACAAACTTAAGGGAAGTGGAAAAACAATCCTCCAGGGGATTTCAGTTGGAAAGAAGATAAGTTCCGGAAAAGTCCACATCATCAAGAACATAAGTGAGATTGGAAAGTTCAAGCCAGGCGAAGTTTTGGTAAGTTCGATTACAAACCCCGACTGGGAGCCAATAATGAAAATTGCAGCCGGCATCATTACTGAAAGGGGCGGCTCAACAAGCCACGCAGCAATTGTTTCGAGGGAGCTTGGAGTTCCCTGCATTGTCGGCGCTGAAGGAGCCATGAGAGTCCTTAAAGACGGCCAGGTCGTAACCATTGACACAACAGGGTCCTCTGGCGCAGTTTATAATGGAAAGATTGATTTCGAGGTAAATAAGATTTCCCTGGACGACCTTCCAAAGACCAAGACAAAAGTCATGTTTATACTTGCAACCCCTGAAAAGGCGTTCGACCTTGCTTCATTCCAGCCGGATGGCGTAGGGCTGGCAAGGGAGGAAAACATTATCGCATCTCACATAGAGATGCACCCGCTTTACGCCATAAAGAACGGAAAGTCACAGGAGTACATCGACAAGCTTGCAGAAGGCATTGCGCTTTTGGCAGTTTCGGTTCATCCGGGGCAGATTATTGTAAGGTTCTCTGACTTCAAGACAAATGAATATGCGAACCTTAAGGGCGGAAAAGAATACGAGCCAATGGAGTCAAACCCTATGATGGGCTGGCGTGGCGCTTCAAGGTACATTGACCCCAAATTCAAGCCGGCATTCATGCTGGAGCTTGAGGCAATAAAGAAAGTCAGAAGGCAAATGGGGCTTAAGAATGTAGATGTCATGATTCCCTTCTGCAGGACAATCGATGAAGGAAAAAATGTCCTGAAAATCATCGAGGAAGCAGGGCTCAGAAAAGAGCTTAAGGTATATGTGATGGCGGAGATTCCCTCAAACATCATTTTGGCCGACCAGTTTGCGAAAATCTTTGACGGGTTTTCGATCGGCTCAAACGACCTGACACAGCTTACTCTTGGAATGGACAGGGACAATGAGGGCCTCGCTTTTGACGAAAGAAATGACGCAGTAAAAATTTCAATAGAGAACCTCATAAAAGTCGCCCACAAATACAAGCGGCCGGTTGGGATATGCGGACAGGCGCCTTCAAAGTACCCCGAGTACGTAAAGTTCCTTCTGGACAACAAGATCGACACCATTTCGGTCAACCCGGACGTGTTCCTTCAGACAAAACTGAATGTCGCAAAGCTTGAAAAGAAGAAGAAATAAGTCCAGATAAAATTTAAATATTCTTCAGGAAAACCTTATTGACCTTTACAAGTGCCCAGTTTGCAAATCAAACTGCTTAAAATTCCTGTCAAAGGATCTACTTTTCAGCCAAGTCAATATGGACGCCAAGCTTTTCCTGAAGCTTCTCAATATTCTTTCCGCCCTTTCCAATAATCTTTGCAATTGACTTCTTTGAAACATAAACCCTCACCGAGCCATCAGAAAGCGGCTCGACAATCGGACGCTTGTCGTACTTTGAAACCTCCCTTTCAATCGCACTCACGGCAAGCCCGACCAATCCCCCCTGAGAATCAATTGCGCCTTCCTTCCCAGAGGCCGAAAAGGGCATCACCACCGTTTCATCCCCAAAAACGTAAATCTCGTACCTGAGCTCTTCGGTTTCAAAAGACCTTACCTCAATTACCGGCCTTGCAAGGTCCTGCTCTTTCATTCCTGCCGGGACTTTAACAGCTATCTTAAGTGAAAAAACCTCCTCGATTTTTCCCTTGTCAACGAAAATTATCGTGTCTACTATGTTTGGAAGCATTCCAAGCTCAACCTTGTTTATGAACCTCTGGACAGCATCAGCAGGGCTCGACGCATGAACCACGCCAACCATTCCAACTCCGGCAAGGCGCATGTCGGAGAAGATGTGAAAATCCCGAACAGACCTAAGCTCGTCATAGATTGTGTAATCCGGCCTGACAAGCAGAAGAATCTCAGCAGTCCGCCCAAAGTCTTTGGCAAGGGGAGCATACTGGGTGATTTCTGGGTTCACCTGCAAGTCCCTTGGCTGCTCCATGGTCTTTACGACCTTTCCAAGTGAATGATAGAACTCCGCCAGGCTTGCCGCAAGAGTCGATTTTCCGCTTCCAGGAGGACCTGCGATAATAACGCCTTCAGCAGATTTACCTATTCTGTTTTTAAGCTTGTCTGAAAGCTTGTAGTCATCAAGCGTAAGCTTTACAATCGGCCGGACAATCGTTATCTCTTCGCCTTCAGAAAAAGGTGGGCGGGTGATGGCAATTCGCATGTCCCTGACCTGCAGAACCATGGCTCCATACTCCTCGAACTCCACAAAGCAGTGCTCCTGGCCTCTAATAGATCTCAGGACGGAATTGGCAAGCGCATCAAACTTCTTTTTGGACAGCTTTTCCTTTCCGATGCGCTCAATCTTCCACTTCTTAGGGCTTCCCCTCTTTGCGTAGGGAAGGCAGCCGACCTTGAAATGAAGCGACATTGTGCTCTTTGTAAGGTGCGGGATAAAGTCCAACTCCTCTGGGGCTTTGTCGTCTTTAATGTACTTTACCTTGACGTTATAAACCTCAGCGATAACCGCCTGCACCAGGTCTTTTGTGTAAAGGGTCGCCTTCTTCTCCTGCGCGACTTCCCTGATTAAATTGTCTATCCGGCCGGACTTGGCAAGTTTTATCTCGTCCAGGGTGGGCTTTCTGCCCACAAATTCCAGCTTTATCTTCCTCTTCCGGAGATCCTTTATTTCCTCGAGGCCCAAAAAACCAATTTCCTTGCCTTTGCTTGCCTGCGCCTGAAGCTCGTCAAGCACAAACTCAGGCACAAGCACTTTGACATTCTTAAGTTCTCCCTTGTCAATCATCTGCGTCAATTTCCTTGAAATCAAAATCGACGTATCAGGAACGATTAACTCTTCTCCGCCTAAAAGTCCCATAATTTTAGAGAGGATTAATAAATGAGCTTGGGTCTACCAGTAACGGAGGTTTATGTTTGTGTGGTTAATCGGCGAACCATCCTTTCGAGTGGGCTCATACTCTATCTTGGTGTATATGCCCGGCTTAACTAACACCTCTGAATGGTCAGCAGAAGGAAAGTCGCTGGGTTGGAGTTTATTTGGAATAATTTCGCCAACCAATCCCTCACCCCCTGGATTCTGCTTTTCGTAACTAAATCCCGCATCAAGGAGTGCGTTCTCGACACTCCTAAGAGCGTTTACAGACCCCATTACGTCACGACCTGCTATGCTACCAGGGGGTCCCGGCAAAACAGAGACCTTGTACTGGGTCAGAGGCTTTGGCAATGCATTAGAAAGCGCAGAAATCGCGTTATTAGGGTCCTCGCCTGCAGGCAGGACACAACCAACGACATCTCCAAACTTTTTGCCCGTTGAATCGTACCTAGAAACCACCACACCAGTCTCCTTCTGCCCAATATTCATCTCCATGGCCTGACCACCACGCACATGCAGGTAGCTGTTCTCTGAACCCGGCAACTTAAATTTTTCCGGACGATGGCCATAATTGCCCAGCTCTATAGGTCCGGTTAGCATCCCTCGGTCAACCGAGTCAAATACAACTGAAGAGACGTATCCCATCCTGCGTAATAATACTTAAATTCTCCACTATATATAGCCAATCTTTATTGCAGGCCCGAAAAACCCGCTCAGCGCAATGCCCAACTCAGCACACTAAAACATTACCCCCCCAGAGGTAGATTGTGAACTGTCACGCCAGTCTTATGGCACTACCGGCCCTTATGCCTATAAACCGTCACGTTTTTGGAGCGAAGGTTATAGCAAGCATCCATTCTTCGAGAAAGATTGTACTTAATTCCCAAGGCATTTAATTTAGCAGGATTAACTCCAAAATCACTAAGCTCCGCACAGTAGTCCTTGCCTTTACCTGAACCAACATGTGTCAGCGTAATGTGCGGAACATATTGCTGGCAAGACGCATCCCAAGGCAAAACACTGTCCTTGGCGTGCCAAAACGAATCCTCTTCAAGCTTCAGATATACTGCGTCCCCCACATTATCTCTTAAAAAGTCCAGGGTTTTTGGAAAAACAGCCGGAGTATCCAAACAAGAAGAGCCCTGCAAAGCATCCAACAGAATGGAAAAAGGCACATCGTCATATATCCTGCCTGAGATTGTGCAATGAGGCCTAGGTTCCCTATACCTTACCGGGGGGCTTAAAAGGTCATCTTTGTTAAAAATAGAGAGAACCTTCTCCCAAAAACCTGCATCTGCCTCAAAAACAAATATGAGCCCCCTGTGCGCTCCAGGCACTCCTTTATAAGAATAGTATTTGGGGTGCACCCAATCACATTCGGGAGGGCAATTGAACACCATATTCTTACCTCAATGCCATCCGCTTTGCCTTTGGCACCTGGTTTTTTATGCTCCCCTTTGAATAAAGCCCGCAACCGAGAATGTCTTTTCCGTGCCGAACAATCACATAACCCTCTTCAACATCTGCTTCCTTTTCGATGTCAAGGCCGCGCATATAATCCTCTTTTTCCTCGTCGGTAATGTCCACAATATTACGAGTAGCAAATTTCCCGAAAATCTGCAGAAGGTTTGTTGTCGGCTTGTACCTTGCGGACTTGTCAAACTGCCTCCCGGCAGTTATGCCTATACTAAATACCCGAAGGCCCGACAAGTCAACACCTGGAATGTCAACCGAAAGCACGTAAACCTTGTCACTTGTTTCATGAAATGAAAACTTGGAGAAGATTCCCTTATGAAGCCCGAACCGTTCCTCCAAAAACCGCATAAAATCCCTTCCCGCGCTCATTCTTTCTTAAACCTCGCCAAAAAAAATCCCTCAGTGTCGTTATCCTGGGGCCATATCCGCGCTGCTTTTCTCACTCCCTCGTCAAAGGTTTTTCCGTCCCACTCGGTTAGGCAATCTGAAGTCTTCAGGCCATTGAGGGAAACCTTTTCGGGAACCAACTCCAACTCTTTTATACCATAATCAACAACTCCCTCATTTTCCTCAGGTGAAAGGGTGCAGGTGGAATAAACCATAGTGCCGCCTGCTTTGAGGGCTTTTGCCCCGATTTTCAGCATCTGCTTTTGACGGGAAGCCATATAGCGGCACACTCTGAGATTCCACTTCGAGAGCGCCTTCCAGTCCTTTCTGACAGTCCCCTCACAGGTGCAGGGGGCAT
The DNA here is from genome assembly GCA_016932615.1 of Candidatus Aenigmatarchaeota archaeon. Taxonomy (NCBI): domain Archaea; kingdom Nanobdellati; phylum Candidatus Aenigmatarchaeota; species Candidatus Aenigmatarchaeota archaeon. The sequence goes on along the minus strand of JAFGCN010000003.1, from coordinate 3,203 downwards.
CAATAAGAATCCTGTCAAAGCGCTCCTCAAGATTTATTCTAGTTGCATCCATCTCGGTAAGAACCGTATTTAGGGCGCCGGTAAGCTCGATATTAAATCCCAGCGCCTTAAGCCGCTTGTAGTTGACGTCGTTAGCGACAATGCAGCCGGTGTTCTTCATAAGCTGCGCCAGGTGCGTTGTCTTGCTTCCGGGCGCTGCGCACATATCAAGAATAAACTCATGCTCTTTTGGGGCTAAAACCAGGGAGGGAAGCAAGCTTGCCGCCTCCTGCACGTAGATTTTTCCAAAAAAGTAATCCTCCGTCTTTCCTGGCTCGATGTTTGAGACGTTAAAGGCATAATCGCACCAGGGGATTTTTTCAAGAATCCAGCCCCTTTCCTTCAGAAGTTTCAGGTATCCAGGCACATCATCAACTTTAAGGGTATTGACCCTCACGGTCTTTTTGAGGGGCATTGCACAGAACTTCAGGAACTCTGGGTTTCTCTCTCCAAGAATCTGCGAGTATTTTTCCTTAAAGCCCTTAGGGAGGATTGGGTCTGCCATTAATTAACTGGGTGTAAATCTTCAAATTGGCAGATTGCCTTGGATAAGCACACCTTAATGCCCCAGTCAACTGACAACAAGGGCGCAAACTGCATCAATCACAACCCAGGCCTTTCCATCGCTTCCCCGAACCATAAACTCAGGCCTGAATTTCAGCTCAGTAGCATAATATTCAAACTCCCCATCTTCAGACTTAAATTTATGCCCTGTACCGGAAAGAGCATAAACTTCCCCAGCTTCATAAAGTCCCTTTTCCGACCCTATACCCATAAATGCCTGCCCATCCTCGATGGATTCAAAGTAAAATTCATACCCACATATTTTTTCTGAGGTCTCGTTCTGGATATAGACCTCCTCATGGAGAGTCAGGGTTTCATTGTCTCCAATTGAAGCATCTAATTGGACTATTGGGAAGATGTGCAAGATTGCGATTCCGGGTTCTCCAGAATCTGAGTAAGATAGAGACTTGGCCCAGACAATTCCATCCCCATAAATGTCTATCCCCCCATACTCTAGATATCCATCGTCTCCCTCGTAATCGTCCCCAATGGCACCTATATTGAACTCCACATAAGGTACGCCTTCACACTCTCCAATAGACTCCAGGTAAATCCAGATTCCGTTCCAGGTTGCGTTTGAGCCCTCGTAAAGAACGACGTCCGAGCCAATATCAGGAAGTACAATCGGCGTATATGAAGGAAGCGTCTCCTCTGCCGGCTCCAAAACCTCCTCCTGACTGCCTTCAAAAGGCGCCTCTTCCTCAGGCAAATGCAAATCGGAATCCTGATTCAAAAGACCTTCAATATCTGAAACTGAGGCATTAGATTCAATTTCCGGATTTTTGGAGTTTTGACCAAAAAGCCCAAAATATGGGACTGCAAGGATAACCGCCAGAAATAGAACTATACCTAGTGCAATAACAACTGCTCGGGCAATTTCCATAATCTAGTTTCAAATAAAACCTATTAAGAAGCTGGCATCGACCGATATCCAAGCTTCCCCAAAAAATGTGACACTCAGAGATTAGCCGGCGCAAGTCCAGAACTCCAGTAAGATAGATCATCAAAAATCAAGATTCTGGAAGCTTTATCAAAACAGTGACATTTTTCATGAAAAATGATTCAGGTCCAGAATAGTCTACTCTTTTCTGCCGACCGATAAAAATATCTATTTTCTTTTCTGTTTCGGGAAAGCCAAAAAAGGTGTCCTGAACAATAAACGTCCTGTTCAAAAGAAGCTGGTTGGTTTCCGCCGTATTTTCACCAGCATCGGAACCCAAGTCCACCAGGATAACCTCTGTTCCTGCAGGAAGGGGTGGGTTTATTGCGATGCTTGGCAAATCTTCAGTCCAGTCGTTAAGAACCAATCCAAACGCGCCCCTGACTTCATCTGTAAGGTAGCAAGTTTTTCCATCATTAATTTCAAAGTCGTAAGCGATATACTGCCCGGGATTTCTGTCTCCATCACCTATACCCGAACCCTCTATCTGGATTTTCTCTATAAAGTCGCTCCGGTAAAACCCAAGTGTTGCGCCATCTGAATCGAAAATCTCAACCTTCTGCCCACGGTAAAGAGACTCATCCGCCAGGCAGTAGGAAGTTAATGTCCAGCCCGAAGAAATCATGCTACCGAAAGCTTGAGTGCTATTATCCGATTGATTAGATGAACTGTTTGTTTCTTGGCCAAAAAAGGGGTACTCAAACCAAGTCGTAAACAGCACCAATACGGCCATCAGAAGAATGGCTGCTCCAATAAGTGCAAACCGTCTCCGGACAGACGATTTACGCCCCCGGTAGGGAACAATTTCATACCTCATAATAATCATCCTCTAGCCCAGATTAAAGCTTGAAACCACCCTATATTCCGGACCGCCCTGCTTAAGAAAGCTTTCCATAAGGTCAAAGCCAGATACCTCAAACTCTCCCATAAAATCAAACCCCTGCATCCGCTGCAAAAGCAGCCCCTTGTCTTTCAGAAAACTGGCTCTTGCAACCGTAAGGTGTGACTCAAAATTCCTCTCCCTGGCAAAACCTTCCCTTGCAAGCGCTTCGTCAATTATCCAGTGAAGTTTTGCCATTTCCTCCCTGCCACGCGCAAGGCCAAGCCACACGACCCGGATATTTCTGGAGTCCGGGAAAAAGCCATAATCGCCAATCGACGCCTTGAATGGGTGAAGTGAAACCCGTCTTAAAGCCGCGACCACCCCGGTCAGCTTATCTTCGCTGACATCCCCAAGAAACTTAAGCGTGAGGTGAAGGTTCTTCTCGGAAGTTCTCCTTAAGCCGGGCATATCCAGTGTTTTTGCCATTCCTCCGATTTTTGCCTTAAGCGCATCCGGAATATTTACTGCAACAAAAAGACGCATAAGCCAAATACATTAGAAAAAATAAAGTGCCTACCTCGGCAAGTTCACTGTGGGCAGTACAACATGCCTCACTACTGGCCTGCTTGGGATTTGTTGAACCGTAACCGGCCTCTCTATATTAATTTCGGTGCCCTGAGAAAGCGACTCTACCTGATCCTTTACCCGAGAAAGCCTTTTGTTTACGTCTTCCCTGAACTTGGGAATCAAATTGACGGTAGTGTTTGTGGTGTTATTGACGGTAGTGTTTGTGGTGTTATTGACGGTAGTGTTTGTGGTGTTATTGACGGTAGTGTT
>JAFGCN010000002.1 GCA_016932615.1 Candidatus Aenigmatarchaeota archaeon | reverse complement strand
GTCGCCTGGCTTGGAGAGAAAGAGAGCTTTCTTCCGGTTTTAGGCCTTATTCTCGGCATTCTGGGTTCATAGGTCTTCCAAAGATCATTTTTATTTATCGGCATTTATACCACCATAATATGATTATAATGTTAATTAAGTATTTATACTTTTCTTCATTTGACCGAAGACACTTAATTATGAATTTTGCCTATTCCCTGCTCCAGTTGCTTAATTCTCCAAAACAAGCCCAATAATCTCTTTTGCAGCTTTCTGGGCGGAGGGTTCATAATACAGGACATAAATGGCACTACCTTTCTCGAAAGTATCCAAATAATAGGTTAGTTTTTCGAAATCCTCTTCCAGCCGAGGGTCGTCTGGGGAGCTGGGCAGAGAAGTATCTGGGTGTTTGGAGAGATACAGGTACCTATTGCATCTCCTGACGGTCGTTCCCAGAATCGAATATTCCGTACAATCTGGGCCAAGTGACCCTGAGGATAGAATGACTTTTTCGGTTTTTTCCTGCGTTCCAGGAGAGAATATGAACACGTTGCCAGAAATTACCCTTACCTGCAGCCCATTTTGGCCGCTTTCCTCAACCCACCGCTTTGAATAGGCCACCTTCAGATCCGGAAGGTTACAGTATCTTAGGGCAAAGGGTGGAGAATTGTCTACTGAGCAGCTTTCCGGGTTCAGTTCAGGGTCCAGTCCATACCAGCCCTCAGGAGAGTTTTCCGGGAAATATTCCCTGGCTTTTGGCTCTTCAATAGGTAGGGGAACTGGTTTTGCAGCGCTTTCCGGCTCTATTTCGGAATCCGGCACATCGCTTTCCGTAAATTCTGCAGGGTTGCTCTGGAGGGTGCCCTGGCTTTGCTGGCCGAAATAAATCGTTCCAAATACCAAAATTGCTACAATAAGGACCAGGGCCGATAGTTTGCTAAAGGTCATAATAGAAAAGCATTCTCTTTATAAGCATCGCTTGGTCTTATCTGTGCCTCCTGGTTTGAAAATCCTTCTTAAAATAAACTGGCTGGGGAATTTAACAAGTGCCTCGGGAAACCGGCAGTTCATTTTACGTGTTGGGTTATAATATTATGGACGCCTCCGAAATTGTCAGAAAGCAGTCCGGGATAAAGGAATTCAACCCGGTGCAGAAGCTTGCCCTGGAAAAAAAGCTTCTTGAGGGCAGGAGTATGGTTGTTTCAAGCCCGACTGCGAGCGGAAAGACCACGATTGCAGAGCTTGCAATAATAGGGCACTTTCTGAAAAAGAAGGGAAAGTCGGTTTACATTGTTCCCCTGAGGGCGCTTGCATCCGAAAAATACCACGATTTCAAGGAAAAGTATGGAACATTTGGCCTAAAGGTGGGAGTTTCGACTGGCGACCTTGATTCGGCTTCAGACTATCTTGGAGACAAAGACCTTATAATTCTTACCTCAGAAAAGCTTGACTCCATCATCAGGCACAAGGCATCCTGGCTTTCAGAGGTATCGCTTGTCATTGCAGATGAAACTCACCTTCTTACAGACCCTAACCGGGGGCCGACTCTTGAGATTGTCCTGACGCTCCTAAAGGAAAATATCTGCCCCCAGATACTTGCGCTTTCGGCTACGATTTCAAATGCAGGCGAGCTTGCGGACTGGCTTGACGCGGAGCTTGTGGAGTCAGATTACCGTCCGGTCCCGCTCAAAAAAGGAGTTTTTATCCCGGGAACGGTCATGTATGAGGATGAGACGCGGGAAGTCGAGTGCAGGGAACCTGCAGACCTCATAAAGCACGTGGTCTCAAAGGACAGGCAGGCGCTTGTGTTTTTCGCGTCCAGAAGAAACGCAGAGGCGTTTGCGGAAAAAATATCAAAGGACTTTCCTTTGGCGGAAAACGATGAAATTTCAAAAAAAGTCCTGACTGCGCTTTCCTCCCCCACAAAGCAGTGCAAAAGGGAAGCCGACTGCCTGAAGCACGGCGTTGCGTTTCACCATGCAGGGCTTGCAAATGCCCAGCGCCATCTTGTTGAGAAGGGCTTCAGGGAGGGAAAAATAAAGGTCATCTGCGCCACCACAACTCTTGCGGCGGGTCTGAACCTCCCCGCATTTCTTGTGATTATACGGGACTTTAGAAGGTATGGGGGAGACTATTCCCAGCCGATACCTAACCTTGAAATTCAGCAGATGCTTGGGCGCGCCGGAAGGCCAAAGTACGACAAGAAGGGAGTCGCCCTGATTATTGCAAAGGGAAAAAACGAGGCCTACGAGCTTCGTGACAGGTATATTTTCGGGCCAATTGAGCCGGTTTTTTCCAAGATTGCGATGGAGCCGGTCCTTCGCGCCCAGGCGCTCTCCCTGATTGCAACCGAAGCTGCTAACTCAAGGTCGAAGCTTCTCTACCTCTTTTCCAAGACCTTCTTTGGCTTTACCTTTGGCACGTCTATTGAGTTCCAGGAGAGAATCGAGGCGGCGCTTGAAATGTTGGAGGACTTTGAATTCATAGACACCGGAAAATTCAGGGCAACTCCGCTGGGAAAGAGGGTAGCCGAGCTTTACATAGACCCACTTTCGGCAAGGCGCCTTTTGGACTGCATAGGCAGGATAAAGCCCTCTACGGGAGCGCTTTTCTACCTTCACGCAATATGCTCCTGCTTTGAGATGCAGCCCCACCTAAAAGTCACTGGAAAGGAGTTTTCCGAGTATGACGACTTTATCGCAAAGCACGCCCCCGATTTCATTGTTCCGGTTCCGACCCAATGGGACCACTCGTATGAATTTTTCCTCCAGTCCCTCAAGACCGCAAGGATGCTTCACGACTGGATAAGCGAAGCGGGCGAGGATGAGATTCTGGAAAAGTATTCTGTCACACCTGGAGAGGTTTACGTAAAGACAAGCAATGCGGTCTGGCTTCTGTATGCAGCGAGGGAATTTTCGCGGATGAAAGGGCTTTCCCGCCTTGCAGAGGAGTTTCGAAAAATCGAGATAAGGGTTGAGAAGGGAATAAGAAGCGAGCTTCTGGAGCTTGTGCGGCTCAAAGGGATAGGGCGGGTAAAGGCGCGCCGGCTTTATGGCCTTGGAATCAGGAATTTTTCGGACATAAGGAATTTCGACAGGGTTGCTGTGGAGAAGGCAATTGGAAAGAAGACTCTTGAAAAAATCCTTCTTGCAGTGTCCTGAAGCATTAGGATGCAAAAAATAGAATCTTATATTTTTACTTTGCTAAATTGGCGAATGGAGAGTTGCTATCTGAAGCGTCCTAAATATCAGGAATCGTCCGGTTCTGGCGTGAATTTGGCTTTTTCGGGTAGCGCGGCTGGTGGGAAGTTTAATGATCCGATTACTCCGAAAATAATGAGAGAAAGGTGGTGGGGAATGGGTCCCCCAGAAAAGCATATGAACTGGCTTGAGGACATAACTCCCGAAGAGGTCAGGCATCCGGATATAGATGGTCCCTGCTCTGCCTATGAACGTATGGATGTTGAGCGTGGGCTCTGGCCAGCAAAGAAAAAAGTATATTAGTGCTCCCCCGATTAATTTTATGCTCCTTCAGCTTTTAGGCCTGGTCGATATTGTGGTTTCCGTCCTGCTTTTCATGAGGTTTCAAAATCCCCTTGCGCTTATCCTGATATTTCTGCTCCTGATAAAGGGGCTGAGCTGCTTTGTCCCTATCCTGCCACCCGTGAGCTTCATTGTCCACTTCTGTGTTTTCGTTGACCTTATGGCGGCCATTCTTGTCATAATGTCTTACGGCTTTACAAGCTTCATAGGGCTCCCGATTTTCTTCTATTATCTCATAAAGGGAATCTGGACGCTGATATTTGGGCTTATTTTTAACTAGTCGGGTATTAGTTTATGCTGGAAAAGTTTGGCCTGAAAGCAATAAGGAATAAGGAAACCTACAAGAGCCAGAAGTCGAGAAAGGAAACGATTCACCTGCATACGGTACTTCGGCTTTCAAAGAAGTTCGGGGCGGAAAGGATGAGCAAGGAGGCGGCGCAGGCACTATCGGTATATCTTGCTGAAGAGCTGAAAAGGGTTGTCCAGGAGGCAGACAAGCTCACGCGCCATGCCGGAAGAAAGACTATAATGGCAGAGGACATCGAGCTTGCGGTCCGCAGGGTTAAATAAACATGGCTTCGAGTGCGGTTAGAGGTTCTTTAGGTGGCGGCGTCTCTGGCAAGGGAGATGTTCCCGGTGGGCTCGAGTCGGACCTGTGCGATTTTTTTGTCAAGCGGGAGTTTGAGGGAATAGAGTTTACTTCTCCGTACTCTGCTTCTGTTCTTGAAAACTGCAGAACGGACCTCACCAAGGGAGTTGTGGGTTGTTTTTGCCAGGGCGGGACTTCAGGAAACCCTATGGATGGCTACCGGGATTGGCTTTTGGAGAAGTTCGGCTCGGATGTGTTGCCTGCGTTTCTCGTAAAGGGCAGGAAGATTTTTGTTGAAGTTAAGCTTGACGGAAAGCCCGATTTGTCGGAAGAGCAAACGGTTGGCTTTGGAAAGGCGCTGGAGAAAGGATACAGGATTTTTGTAGTGGTGCCCAAAATATGCCTTAAGCCACGGGCAATAGAAGCAGAGGACTTTGAGTGCTATGAGCTAAAAAGGGCGGGAAAGAGGAAGAAGCTTTCCCTGAGTGAAGTCAAGCAGGAGATAAAAAAAGAGGGCACTTAAATTTTTAGGGAGGTGTTGTAATTATGTCATTCTTGCGTAGGGTTACTTTTGCGCTTCTGGCATCTCTACTCTGCGTTCTTCCCGCCTTTGCACAGGAGGTATCCCCTTTCAGGGAGTTTGTTTATTTTGACATCAATAACGCCTACGGTGAGCCACTTGAAGGAGAGGTTAAGGTTTTTTTGGAACATTCTGGCTCAAGGGTGGATGTGACTTCAGCATGCCTGGAGGATAATGGCCTGGAGACTGCAAACCTTAGAGTTCCCCCAGGTGGCTATGTGTTCCAAGTCCCCTTGGATAAGCTGAACTTTCCCGAGTATGGAACTTACCTGGTGGCGTTTGAATATTCCTTTCTTGCAGGATCCGAAACTGAGAAGAGGGCTGTTGAGGAGGTGGTAATGGTCAAGCAGGAGGTAGTGGACGAACTTGCGACATGTGCCCGGCAGGGCGGCCACTGCAGCGCTTCATGTGACACGGAGACCGAGCGCATCCACGAAGATTTCCTTGATTGTGGGGAAGAGTCCTGCTGCGTTCCCCTTCGGAGAGGTCTGACCGGTGACCGTTCCTCATCTGATGGCGTGGAGGTAAATATTGGTGAGTGCGGACCCGTTGTCTGCGATGAGGACGAGGATTTGGAGTGCGCACTTGGCGAGAAGTGCCATTTTAATAAGGGGGGTATCCTCAGTAAGCCGGGATATGAGTGCAAAGCTGACAGTTCCTGCCCCGGGTATTATGTGCATCTTGAAACCAGCTTTGATGAGGATGAAATCGTGAAGGTAGGCGATACAAGTGTGGCGTACTTCAATATAGATGCCTTCTACCTTGACGAGGATGGAGATGTAGAATCCTGCGACTACTGTAGGGTTCATTATGATGAGAGGGAGAAGGTTGATCAGAGTCTTTCGGGAGAACTTCTTGCTCTAGTCCATTATGAAGAATATGAAGACCCTGACGGTGAGCAGTTTGAGGCGGATTTGGATTGGGTGGGAATTACTCCGACCCGGGTGACTGGCGAAAGAAAGTTTTCAATGGAGTGCTTCTGCGGCGAAGAGTCTTACTGGGCTGAGGACAGCGTAGTTGTCAACCGGGAAGGATTGCCTGAAAGTTTTGATGTTATAGACTACATGCCTCCGGTTGAGGACCAGAGAATATGCGGCTCTTGCTGGGCGTTTGCGATTTCGTCTGCGGTAAGCGGCGCTTATGCTTACCAAGCGTACAAGAACGGGGATGACGTTGATGCACCTGACCTGTCGGAGCAGTTTCTGGTTTCCTGCCTTTCGGGTGGGGGCGGCTGCATGGGAGAGTGGCCTGAAGCAGTGCTTGAGTTCCTGGTTGAACATGAGCTGCCCATTCCTGTTGAGTCTTGCCTTGGATATTCAGAGACCAAGTGTCCACTGAAGCAGACTGACGATGAGGGCTGCGCAGAATATGTTTGCTCCTCCAGTTATTGCGTGGAGTCTGAGCCCTGCACTTCCATGTCCTGCCCGGAAGATGCGGTTTGTGATGAGTCTTACCTTGTAACGGGTTATGGAAGCCCAGGTGCAGATATTGGCCAGGTTAAGCAGGCGATTATGGACTATGGCCCGGTTATTGCAGCGGTATCTACTCTAAAGGGCTTCCATTATGACACGCATACCTGTGAGCATGATTACTGTCTGGATCAGGCATATGGCCATGCAGTGGTGATTGTCGGTTGGGATGACAGTGAAAATTCCTGGATTGTCCGGAATAGCTGGGGCGAGCGGACCCAGGAGCCCAATTACCCTCCAGGATACCTACTGATTAGCTATCGCTCCTGCAATATTATTCTGGAGAGGATGGCGCCTCTAAATTACATTACCGGGGTCGAAGAGGCGGGAGACGTTCCTGATTTTCAGGAGTCACTTGACTACTCACCTTCCGTTTCAGAGCTGGAATCTTTCATGGGCTTGGGCTCTTTAGGATTTGGCTATGCCCCGGGCCCAAATCCTGCAGCGCAGTACTGTGGGGACCTAGGGTATGAGTACCGGGTACGGGAATCGGAAAATGGGGGTGACAGGGGCTTTTGCGCTGTTTCAGAGAATGTAGAGTATGAAGCCTGGGAGTTTATGTCCGGAAACACCGGAACAGATTACAACTATTGCGCAAGCCAGGGTTACCAGACCCGGCAGGTTTCGGAGAGCTGCAGCTATACCCAGAACTGCTCTGTATGCGTTGACAGCAATGGGAGGGAAGCCATGGAAGACGACCTTATGCTTATTGGCTCTGCTGCCTTCAAAACAGCTTCGGAAAGTTCTTCTGCCAGGGACGCCTTTCAAGTCAGTGACCTTCTGTCCGTAGAGAAGATGCATTTTGGAGCGGTTCAATTGGCTATCTCCATTGTGCTTATTGCAGTCCTGGTAGTGGCAGTTATGCTGGCAAAAAGGAGAAACACTACCAAGCTAAAGAAGTAGGGCTTACTCAGCCAAGTCCAGCACATTCAGGTCAACAAGCCCGTTTATCAGGAACTGTATTCCCATGACCAGGACAATGAGCCCCATCAATTTTTCCAGAACATTTACTCCTGTGTGCCCGAGCGCATTTTTAAGGTACTTGGCGTTCAAGAGCACAATATATGAAATTACACTGATTAAAATCGCTATCAGCACTAGGCCGAATTTCTCATAAGGCCCTGCGGCCTGGCTCATCCAGACCATGGCGGTTGTTATTGCACCCGGCCCTGAAAGCATGGGTATGGCAAGAGGTATGATGGAGACATCTTCTTTCCTGAGAGACTCCTGCCTTTCCTTTTCCTTGAGCTGGGATTTCGATTCAATCATGGAAAAGCCAAGCTTTGCCACCAGAAGGCCGCCGGCAAGCTGGAATGCCTGAAGGCTCAGCCCGAAAAAGTCGAAGAGGACGGTCCCAGAAAACATGAAGAATATGAGCACGCATGCGCACACAAGGGATGCCTTTTTGGCCATCGCCCGTTTCTTCTTTTCCCTGTCCCCTGCGGTTATCGAGAGGAAGACCACTGCCGTGCTGAAGGGATTTACGATTGCAAAGATGCCCAGGAAGGCTGCCCAGAGAAAGGTGAAATCCACCATAAACCTGTTTGGTTTTTGGCTATAAATGGTTTCTGCCGCCTTTCAAATAAGATATTGAATTTGGCTCTAGGTACTTATGGAAGCAATAGAGGAAGTGAAGGGCTGGGGTACTATGCAGCACTTGTTTTTTAAGAATAATGTGGAGATTTGCCGTGCAGAAATTGGAGCAGGCAAAACCTGCTCAAAGCATAGGCACAAGTTCAAGCATAATGGCTTTTTTGTGGAGTCCGGAAAGCTGATAGTCCGCTCCTGGAAGGGCGCAGATTCCTGTCAGGAGATTGTTTTGAAGGAAAAAGATGTTCTGGTCGTCCCACCGGGAGTTTTGCACCAGTTTGAGGCAGTTGAAGACACTGTCGCCTATGAGATATACTGGGTGGAAATCGAAAAGGGGGATATTGAAAGGGAAGTCTGAAGCTTTGCCTTTCGGTTACCGGATTTAGGTGGCTCTATAACTACTTTCTGGAAGTCTCTTATGGAATGCCGGTATGAAATCTCTCGGTGGAGGGGAGGCCGCATTTATGGAAAGCCCTACTTGCCCGCAGGCCACTGGGGATTCTTTCCTCAGGAAACAAAAGGGCCAATTCTGAGTGATAATTATACGGTTTGTTCTGCCCTCCTGCTTCCTTCTAAATCCGGTCTTACCTATGCCCATATTGTGCCAGAGTACGAATTCTTGTCTCAGCTGAAGCTAGCATTACGAGATAATCTGCCGCTGAGAGCAGACCTTTACTTTGTGGGAGAGGATTATACTGCCGAAACAAATGCCACCCAGATAGAAGAGGGGCTCCGGCAGGTTTTTGGCGGCCTTGCTGTGACTCGCCATCCCCAGGCGGATGAGTTCGATTTGCTGGTCTTTCCAGATGGGAAGGCCACCCCGGTAATAACTCAGGAAGAGTATGGATGCTTTAAGGCGTCTTTAAACTTACAACTTAGCTAAATTATGGGAATTTACCAGACAGAGTTCTTTGGAAACTCTACGCTTGGGCTTATCGGAATCTGCACTGAGGACACATGTTTTCTCCCGCCAGAAATACCAAAAAAGCAGATTGAGCGCATCGCAAAGGCGCTTAGCACTGGCACAAGCCGCCTGGTTCTCTGCAATTCCTTTCTTATCGGGCTTTTTGCCGCTTCAAACTCAAAGTACTTCTTCGTGCCTGAATGCGTGGACAAGGAGGAGATTGCAGGCATCACAAAAGAGATTGTTCCCCTCAAGGGCGTCTATAACACACTTGGAAACCTCATGCTTCTTAACGACAAGGGCTGCATTCTTTCCCCCTACCTCAAGCTGAAAAAGCACTATTTCCAGGAAACTCTGGGGCTGAAGACAAGCATCTCGACAATCTCTGACCTGCCTTTCCCCGGTATTGGTGCGATTGCAAACAACAACGGCTGCATTGTCCACGAAAAAGCCCTTGACGCCGAAATCGAAATTATCGAGAAGACGCTTAAGGTTCCGGTAAAGAGGGCAGAGTTCTATGACGGTTTTCCCGGAACTGAGATTCTTGCGAATTCCAAGGGAATGATTGCGCCTAAAACCCTAAGAGGACCTGCAATGGCAGAAGTCCAGGAGGCGCTGAAGGTTTTCTAGGAACCCTCTAAACAGTTGCTCTTTAGAAACTAAGCCCTATTATGGGAAACCTTTCCAAAGCGATATTGGTGCTCGCCTTAATCGCTGTTTTTTTGGGTGTAGCCGGAATGCCCGGCTGGCGCGCCCATAGCCCTGCTGGATACCAAGCCCAGGCCCATACGGAGAATTTGGGGCTTTCCGGGAATATTTCAAAAGGCAGCGAAACCGCCCCAAACGCCACAGCAAACCAAACCGGCGTAAAGCCCTCAGAAGAGGACAGCAAAACCGAAGAGTATGATAAGCTGACTGTAAAGCCCGAAGAGCTTGTTGAAGTTTCAACGCCGGAAGGCGACATAAAGGCATGGGCAGTCCCGTGCAGCACACCCGGATGCAGCTACAACCTAGTGACCGAAGACGGCCTGCATAGTGATGGGGTCTATGCATACAGCATACTTAACGGCGACCAGAAAGGCACAACTGTGAAATATACCTTCCAGATACAGCACCCCGACCAGGAAAAGCTCAGGGATCTCGGCCTTGAGGGCTACAGCATAGAAAACGTCGGCATCCAGGAGATTTATGGCGTCGACGGCATATACGGAAACGACAAGGCCATCATCCGCATCAACATTCCCGAAGTCGGCAGCCACATGTGGGACATTTCAAAGGGCGAGCTGGTCTATTCCGGGGATTTACTGGAAGGGGACGGATTAGGTTATGTTTATTTATGTAACATTATGTATGAGGATTACAAAGATAATCTTACTAAGGAATTTATTGGTTGTATAAAATAAGCTTTTAAGTCCAGACTCTTATTTTCTGAGATTTATTTTATATACGAATTTAGAGTTAACAATTACAATTGCAAATGATTTTATAGATATTTCCAAATTCTATTGGATTTTCACAAACCTCCGCCCCTTTCTCCATACAGCACTTGTAACAGAGCTGTTCGCACTTTGAGGTGCCTGCCTGCACTTCGATGGTCTCGTCGGAATTCCCGAAGAAGGTCTTCAGCGACGAGTCTGCCATAAGATACAGTGCCGTGATCAATGCCAGCCCATAAAATGGTCGTTTTAGCTAATTCGTCTGAAACACAACATTCAGCATTTTCTCGGTCGCCTTGATTGCAGCCATTATCTGGTCTGAATCCACACCTATAGTGTAAAAGACCTTTCCTTCCTGGCTCCAGGTTATTTTTGTTTCTACCAGCGCGTCTGTCTTTCCTCCAGGGGGAATTGTCACCTCATAGTCCTCGAGTTTTGGAAGCGCCAGGCCGAGTCGGTCAACAATAATCTTTCGGATTGCGTTCATGAATGCGTCATAGCCGCCATTTCCGGTCGCGCTGTCCGAGTACTCTTCCTTCCTGAAAAGTATCGCAACTGTTGCTGTGGGAATCATATTCAGCCCCGATGGCACAAGAACTTTTGTAATCTCGATTGTCTTCTTGGCGGGGCTTCCCAGGACATCGGAGACAATGTAGGAAAGGTCTGTCGGCGAGAGGTTTGACTTCCTGTCGCCCAGGTCAATAATTCTCCTGAGAACCTTGTCTTTTTGCTCCTTTGTAAGCTCCAGGCCTATTCTCTTGAGGTTGTGCTCCAGGCTTGCCCTCCCGCTGAGCTTTCCAAGGGCGTACTCTGTGACCCGCCCGAACCTTTCAGCATTCAGCTTTGAAATGTACAGCCCGCCCTTCTTGTCTCCGTCGGCGTGTACACCAGCGGTCTGCGTGAAGACATTGCTTCCGATGATTGGGCGGTTTACGGCGCTTCTTACTCCCGAGAGCCGTTCAACAAGCCGGCTTGCCTCGTAAAGCTCCTTTTCATCCACATGCGTCCTAAAGGAAGACATATCGTTTATCACAGCCACGACTTCTGCCAGGTGAGCGTTTCCTGCGCGCTCTCCCATTCCGTTTACCGTTGCGTGAATTCCCCTTGCGCCTGAAGTTGCCGCTGCAAGGGCGTTGGCTGTTGCAAGGCCATAGTCGTTGTGGCCGTGGTAGTCAAACTGGGCTTTCCCGAATTTTTTTGCCATCGCCCCGACATATGTGCGGGTTTCCTCAGGAGATAGTATCCCAAGTGTGTCGGCAAGCATTATCCTTTTCACACCTGCGCCCAGCAGGAACTCGACAAGCTTGTATACATAAGGCCTTGAGTGGGCAATCCCATTGCTCCAGTCTTCAAGATAAACATTGGCCTTTATCTTTCTTCTTTTGGCATTAAGGAGGACTTTTGAAATGTTCTCCATGTGCTCTTTTGGCGTCTGCTTAAGCTGCCCTTCAAGGTGCTTAAGCGAGCCCTTCACGAGCAGGTTTATCGTGCGGCCGCCCGCCTGGGAAGCCCATTCAACAGACAGTTCACCGTCAACAAACCCCAGAATTTCTATTCGTGGCTCGAGGCCGTTTTTTGAAGCCCAGGATAGAATGTCTTTAGCGGACTGCAGTTCCCCCGGAGAGGACCTTGCAGAGCATATCTCAATCCGGTCAACATTGATTTTTTTTAGAAGAAATTTTGCGATAGTTAGCTTTTCGTCCGGGGTGAATGAGACCCCTTTCATCTGCTCGCCATCTCTAAGGGTGGTATCCAGAATTTCAATGTGTTTTCCGGAGGATGCCATAATTGGTGACTTGTCTAGTTATTAAGCGTTCTCCTTAATTTGAGGGCGAGACCGTAAAAATTGTCGTGCTGCTTGCATACCGATGCAGGGCTGGTGTGCGTTCCCCTCACCTGGTCGAGCCAGACATGGTCGTCGCTTCCAATCAGGAATGTATTTTCAAGGCAAGTGGCTTTTAGAATTTCCCTCCCTCGCGTCAGTTTTTCCATTAATTTAGTTTTGAATAAATAAATAAAGCGTTTATGCACAGTATTGCCTCTTCTGGCTGTTTTCATTGAAATCTGAAGCTAAGGGGTATTGCCAAAAAAGAGGGGGTTCTCACTTGAGGTTTAGAAGCTTAAACAATTAAAATAAAATCTGATGACTAGACAACTTCCGGCTTACTGTTGGAGCTTGCTGAGGACTTTCTCCAGTAAAGGGCGGTCGATATGACGGACACAAGCAGCGCGAAAGCGCCCAGTGCCAGAGTCATGCCATTTTCCCGGATGTTTTCCTCACTGAAAGCTATTGGCTCCTGCCCCTCAGGCACTTTTGTTATTGCGCTTATGAATATGCCTGTAAGAGACGGCTTTTCCACCGTGAATATTACCATCTCCTTTAGTGTGGTCTTTTCCACCTTTACAAGGACTGTGTAGTTTCCTTCTAGGTCTGGCTTGTAGGCCAGTGTTATCTCCTTTGATTCGCCTGGCTTCACAGCAAGGGCGTCGCTTCTTGTTTCTGCATACCTTTTTCCCTCAAGGAATATCTCTGCGGTCATGACAACCGAGTAAGGATAGTCTGCAAGGTTTGTGTACGCACCAGCTATCTCCATCTCCTTCTTGTATCCCGGTTCCGAGTATTTGACCTCAAGCTTTCCGACTTTCTCGAAGGTTCCTTCCGGCTTGAGAGAGTAGTCGAATGTTTCGAGTACATCCTTTCGGCCGGATGAAACAGTGGTAATCATCTTGTAGTTTCTTCCAGGTGCAAGCCCGGTGTTGTCGAAGTAGACAATGAAGGTTTTTGTTTCCCCCTCCAGAACTTCTCCAAGCTCCTGTTCGTAAGTCTTCAGGCTCTCGTAGGAGTATTCTTCCTGAATTTCTATAGTGAGCTTTGGCTTAAGGGCCATTAGTCCCGGGTTGGTGAATGTCACCTTGATTGGAGTGTAGCTTTTTTCTTCGCTGTCTAGGATGTCTATCTTGTCAACTCTTCCGCATCTTCCGAGTGTGTTGTAGCAGGGAAGGTAGTCGATGTAATCCTCTGTGTGGACGCAGAAGTCCTTTCCTCCCTCCTGAAGGTAAATCTCTCCGTTGTAGCACCTCTTTGAGTGAAGCCCGCACTTGACGCTTGGAAGGTTGTATTTCTTTACGATTTCCATCCTGGACTGGCAGTAAACCTCAGGGTCTGTCTTTTCGAGTGTTCTGTATAGGGCCTCTATCTCGTAGGTGTTCTGGGTTATCTGCTTCTGCTGGCCTTCAATTGTTCTTCCCATAGGGGCAATTGTAGCTGCATAGAACTCATCGATATTGGAGCCGGATATGGCCTCAATCGATGCAAGTATAGCCCTTTCGTTGTCGGTTAGCGTGTCGGCTTCGCCAAGCTTGTATCTTGCCGCTTTGTCAAGGGCCTGGGCGACGTCCAACATGCTTATTCCCCTTCCGTCAGTAGTCCACTGGGCTTCTTTTGAAGCTACGTAGTCCTCAAGCTCCATTATTCTGTTGGAGCCGTCTTCGTATGTGATGTTAAGGTATGCTTCACCGTCAATGTAGATTACCTGCTCGTAGATCATCTCTTCGTTGACGAAACCCTGGAATATGCTTCCGGTTCCGTTTACTGTTATTGCCTGGTAAACCTGTGTTGCCATCGCTGGAGTCATTAGCATCAGTGACATTATAAAGACACCGAGTAATGCTGAATAGTTAATCCGAATATCGCTGTTACTTGTCATAATGTATAGTGACATAGGTATTTATTTTTACTATCTTCTGAGAAATACATACTCATTACACAAGCATTACAATACTACTCTTATGCCGTTCTGCCCTGTTTTTGACTGTTTTGTGACAAAAAATGCGGCTGTTTTTGACCTTAAAAAATCTTATAAAATGGCTCTGGCTTCTTTTTAGAAGAACCAGATTTTCAGGGTGAGCTGCTCAAAAAATTGGTATATCTTCTGGAAAGGCCCGTCCTCTTCCAGGCGCTCTTCACTCCCGTCGGCATTTGCTTCGACGATTGTTTTTCCGGTTCCGGCATTTAGGTTTTCTTCCTGCCCCTGGCCTGAAGTTTCAGGGCTGCTGCCGTTTGCATCACCCGAGTAGATTATTGTCGCCGCATTGGTTTCCCACATCCAGCTTTCGGAATTTTCTTCGGTTGAGTTTTCCCCGCAGGTTGTGTCTGTTCCATTGCACAGGGCTTCGTTTGCGGCGCTTCCAACAGTGCTTGTGCTGCTGCTTGCATTGGTAACCGCTTCAGAAGCAATGGTTGCCGCGCCGGATGTTTTCGTGGAGCCGGAGCTTCCTGAACTGCTCCCGATTTTTACGGTTGATGAAGTCCCGTCACTTTTGGTGATTTTTGCTTCCCCTTCTCCTTCGGCCTCTACACTTACCTCTGCCTTCTCCCCGTCACCCTTGGTTGTCATGCTTACCTTGCCGCTTGTCGTGACCTCGACGCTGTCGCCATTGTAGGACTGCTTTACTGTGCAGTCTCCTGTGCAGTCGACGTCGCTATGCATAGTAAGCCCTGCGTACGCTGGGCTTAAGAGAACGATTATCCCCAGTAATGCCAGGGCCAGAAATTTCACACTCGCTTTCATATAAAATCTACACTACTTGATTATTTAAACATACTCCAAAAGCAGTTTTGCTGTGGCAGGCATTTAAGCCAAAAATAAACAAAAATTCTCTTGGGCTGCTACCCTGTGTTAAGGATTGAGATGCTGTACCGGGGATTTGTGTAGGTTTTTGAGTAAGTGTATGGTGCAGGGCCCCAGGAAAACTCCAGCGCCGGAAGCTTGTTTGGATATATGGCCAGATTCATGAAGCTGTAGCTTCCGGAAGTTACAGTTATTGTCTTGGTTAAGGTTGTTATGCCTTGTGTTTGCAGGGTGCTGCAGGAGGAAGTGTCTGCCATTGCCGGCAATGTTGCCATGATCGACAGAGCCAATAGAAGGGCCAAATATTTGGGGGCATATTTTTTGAATTCCATAACCAAATTAGCGCAAAATGGCTATATAACGCATTAATTCTGCACTACTTTACGGCTTCGTTAAGGTTACCCAAGCAATTTTCTGTAGTTTTGCTTTAGGATTTTGGTATTTCTTCTGTCTCTTCTTCGGTTGCCTGGCGCTTTGGAACTCTCACGTCTGCTTTCTGGACCTCTGTGTCCGCATTCACCACAATACCTTAGATATAGCAGGCAGTAGTAAAGTAAGTAATTTTAAAAAATCCCAAGAAAAAAGAAACAAAAATGTCCCTGCGATACTAGTCGCAGAGTGTGCAGAATGGCTCTTCAGGCACTACAGGCTCTGCAGGGTCGCAGTCAAGCCCGACGAAACCAGACCTGCTGATTCCGACTGACTCTTTGTAGAACACAGGCTCGTCGGTCACAAGGCTGAAGCCGTATGAACCGGAACCTACGTTGTCGATCCTGGTTTCCTCAGTGTTGAAGACTGGCCAGTATCCGGTGGACACTTTTGTGTAGACTGAAGCGTAAGCTGGCTGGTTGCAGAATCCTGCATTCCATTCCACGCTCTTGTCGACCATTGTTGTGCCTACTGCGAATACTTCCTTGGCTTCCCACAATGCAGGGGTCCAACCGGCGACGGTTGTTACCTCCTTGTTCATGTGTATCCTACCATCGTTATAGGTGTTCTCGGTGATGGTGCCTACAAAGCCGTTTCTAAGGGTGGACTGCTCCATTACGAGGGTCTCACCGTTTGCGTTAAGCTCTGTGGCGATGTTTGTATAGGCCATTGCAGGAACAATTGCCATCAATACTGCCAACATTCCAATAATCTGTGCTTTCATATTTTTATAGGTTTGTGTCTCTTTCGAGACGGTATTTGAATCTCCCCAAAGTTTTCACTCCAGTTCAATGATTCGGTGCGTTTCATCTTTAGTTAATTTGGAAAAAATGGTATTAATTAATAATAACTCTTGTAATGCTTTTGTGTTGCTGCTGTGTTCTATTAGGCGTTCTTCACTAATTTTCAGTGTAAAGACCGTATTTTACTTTAATAAAATATGTGGTTGAGTAAACATTTACTCAGGTAAAGGTATTATTTTATGCAGGTAAACTATATTGCCCAGGACATATTTACCGGGGTAAAAGGGCTCTTTTGGCCTAAGTGTTTTCTGCGCAGATTTTGCAGGCATGCGCATTCCGGATTGCCGCGCACGGCACGGTCGCCCGTAAAATCGGTAAGCGCTCAGAATGTAGGAATTTATAAAAAATCATAAAAGGATTTTTGTTTTGCTTTGGCTCATATCAGCTCTTCGTTAAGCGCTCTTCTTGACTTCGTCGATGACGCCGCTCTTCTGACAGTGTATGTTACTGCAAGAATAAGCGCCAAGACAGCCAATATCGCGTAAAACTGCGAACTGGATACCATGAAGTCTCCAGTAATCAGTCCGGCGTCAGTTGAATCTTCCTGCACTTCAGGCGCTGCCATGCTGAAGCTTATGCTCTTTGAAAGGTCAGTTTTGTCTATGCCCGCGACGATGGTATAGTTTCCTGGCGCGTCAGGGTTGTAGGCATAGCTTATCTCTGCAGTTTCTCCTGGACCCACATAGACTTTTTGAGAAGCGTCCCCCATTATCTTTATCTCATCTCTATAGACAGCAATATTCATGCTGATGCTGTATGGGACACTGGCTTCATTTTTGAAACTTCCCAGAAGCGTCACTGTTTTTCCGTCTTCGCTGCCCGATGCCCGCACCTGGAAGTCGCCAGTTCTCTTCAGTTCACCAACCTCCAGCAGTTCATAGTCAAACTTCTCGATTATCTCCTTTCTTCCTGAAGCAACAGTCACCCAAAGCTCATACCTGCCCTTAGGCACGCCTTCAGTATTGAGGAATAGCTGGTAGTTTTTCTCTTCCCTGCTTAAAAGCTCTCCAAGGTTCTCTTCATAGGACTTTACGACGATATTTGTGTCCGGCTTCTGAAGAGATATCCTGACAGAAGGGTTGAGGTCCATGTTGCCCGGGTTTGAGTAGGTAAGCATAAGCGGAATGTAGCTTTCCGCTTCACCAGGACCTACCTTTAGGTCAACAATCTTTCCACACCTTCCAAGAGTATTGAGGCATGGGAGGTAGTCGATATCGTTGTCTATATGTATGCAGTAGTCTCTTCCGTCTTCTATGGTATTAAGGTCACCGTTGTAGCATATTTTCGAATGAAGGCCGCACTTTACTGTCGCAAGGTTGTACTTTTCGGCCACTTCAATTCTGGACTGGCAGTAAGTGTCAGGGTCATTTTTTTCAAGTGTCCGGTAGATTGCCTCTATCTGGTAGGCATTATTCTGTATTGCGTCATGGTATGCGTTAAGCGCGCTGTCTCTCGATTCTATATTTTCATCGAAGTACGTCTTGATATTGAGGTACAGGGCAAGGTCCAGGTAGTTCATAAGTGCCCTGTCCGAGGCGCTCAGGTAGTCAGTCTCTCCTGCCTTGTAGAGGGCGATTCTTTCGAATGCCTCAACAACATCCCCCATATCAACGCCTGTGGCGTCCTGGCTCCAGTCGTTTTCTTTGCCGACAATATAGCCCTTGATAAGGTCAGTTTCTTCTACTATATTCTTGCCGTTTACATATACCTGGACGCTTCCGTTCGAGGCAATATAATTGTATGAATTTACGTCGCCTCCGGCGTGCACTTCAGAGTAGATGTCTGCGCCTTCAGTGGTATTCAACAAGGTGTACTGGAAGGCATTGGTATTATCTGTTTCCGCGTCGGTACTGTTTTCATCAGCCATTACGATTGCCGAAGCAAAAAGAAGGAATCCCACAAGGATGTAGAGTATATTTTTTTCTAAGTGATAGTTACACCCCAAAGTTTTCCTTTTTCCCTCCGTGTTTTTTTCTGAATGCATAATCTACAAGTAGTAAACTATAAAAAGAACACTACTGAAGATTGCCTTTAGGATTAAATCGGCTTCAATACCCAACCCGAATCCCCGCGCTCCTGGTATGAGGACAATTCACCTTAAATTGGAAAGCCAAAAATACCGGCTTTAGTCCAGGCGCGAGCCCGGCAAAGACACCAATCACACAGGATGCTAAAAATATAAAAATATCTAAATTAAGGTTTAGTTCATGCCGAAGGACACAATCTGGTTGAAGTTAAGCCACCATTCAGCTTGTACTTCATTATATCCCCAGTTGCCGTCAACCGATCCTGCTTGCCAAGCTATATTGTTACCACCGATAGGACTATGCAACCAGCCTGACTGTGCAAGGAATCCCTTGCTTAAGCCATTGTCGGTGCCGGCATATCCTGACTGGTCAACTCTTAACCAACCTCCAGGAAGAACGTCTATCCTCTGCTCCAGTATTTTAGTTCCATCAGATTTTTCGAGTCTCTGATACGCCCAGGGATCCAAAAAACCATCGACTTCCAAATGTTGATTGAATTGGATTTCCCCACAGCTAGAGGTGGCGCAATCTACTGCACCAACGGTCACCCCCTGGAAGGTAACCCTCGTACCCTCAAGATAGGCATTGTTTGTCAACCCCCAACTTCCTGAGTTGACCTGCTGTGCGAAGTCAATAGCACCATTCCTTACTTCAAGGTTATTCGTAAAGCTTACGTCCTTGACTCCGCTTTGGTATACAACCACATTTGAATTAGAGGCGTTTACATAGTT
>JAFGCN010000001.1 GCA_016932615.1 Candidatus Aenigmatarchaeota archaeon | reverse complement strand
GTGCTTAATTACGAGGGAAAGTCAAGAAATATTGCAACGGACGATATCGTTGACGAGATACTGGGAAAGGTGGAGGTGATTTGAGTGATTGAGGTTTACGATCTTGTTGACGAGGTTAACAAGAATGCAAGGGGATTTGTCGAGCTATTCACATACCTCTTGAAATACCGGATACTCTTCAGGGGCTCAGGGCTTGAGTTTGCAGGCCTTCGGGAATACGTCCCGGGAGAGGATGACGCCTCAAGAATCGAATGGAAGGCAAGCCTAAAGGGGCAGAAGATTTACATAAAGCAATACGAGGAGGAAAAAGACCTGAACATTTTTCTCCTTGTGGACACCTCCTCAAGCATGCTTTTTGGGACGCAGGAAAAGCTCAAAAGCGAGTACGCCTCAATCCTCGCCGCAACCATTGCCTTTGCCGGGATAGAAGTCGGCGACAAGGTGGGGCTTGCCATGTTCAATGACGGAGTCGTAACCTTCCATGAGCCCTCTCAGGGCCAAGACCAGTACTTCCAGATAATAAGGTCCCTAACTGACGAAAAAAATTATGGCGGAAAGTGCAACCTTGCTGATGCCCTGACCACCATGATAAACAATGTCCCCGAAAGGACCGCCCTCTTCATAATATCCGACTTTTTGGGGTGCGGAGACTTTGACGACCAGGTCAATATGTGCGCGGCAAAATTCAACCGGGTGTTTGGATTCATGCTGCGCGACCCCCGGGATGAAAAGATCCCTCCAGGAATTGGATACATATCCCTTCTTGACCCATACTCAAACACCACCATGACAGTCAATGCAGACAAGATAAGGTCCAGGTTCGAGGCAGAGGCAAAAGAGCAGTCAAAAAAAGTTGAAGAAACCTTTGTAGGTTCGGGATCTGGATTTATAAAGATATTTACAAATGAGTGTTTTGCCGACCCAACAATCAAATATCTCAAGTTTATTGAAGGATACTAGGAATATTATGGAGATTTCGTTTACTCTCGAGCACTCCGACCTTCTGATAGCGCTCGTTTCAATTGTGATTGCCCTATACTTCCTTTCGAGAAAGCTTTCCAAAAGAAGGGCGATAAAGTTCGGAAATTTCGAAACTCTAAGAAAAGTAGCAGGAAAAAACTTCCTATCTTACTCCATAATACCCCTATTCCTTCGCATTCTTGCGATCCTGCTCATAATCCTTGCCCTGTCTGCCCCGAAAATGATAGTTTCCCTGCCTTCTTCTGACACAGACTACATTATCACAATAGACACTTCCTCAAGCATGCTTACGCCGGACATTAAGCCAAACCGGCTCGAGGCCACGCGCTTTGCAGTGCTGGAATTCGTAAAGGAAAACGGCATGGGAAGCTTTGGGGTAGTCACATTTTCAGGTGAAACCCATATACAAACGGGGCTTACAAAGGACTCAGAAAAGCTTAACGAGGTAATCCTTTCCCTCCAGGCAGATGACTCTGCAGGAACCTCTATAGGTGAAGCCCTGATAGTCTCTTCGGTTCTCCTTGCAAACAGTACCAACAACAAGACAATCCTGCTTATAACCGACGGAAGAAACAACCGGGGGCTTGAAGTAAACAAAACTTATGATACTCTCCTTGAAAAGCAGATAAGGGTGGTATCTATTGGCATTGGAAAGGATATAAATGAAACCGCAGAGGTTCCAGAAGAGCTAAAAGACCTTAATGCCACAGCAGCCAAATTCCCCTCTATCGACGAGCACGAGCTTAGGGAAGTTGCAAACATCAGCGGAGGAAGCTACTTTCGGGTTTCCCAAACAAGTGAGTTAAAGGAAGCCATCGACAAAGCGGTCCACCAGGAAAACCAGGTGATTTCCGTGCAGTTCTACCTTCTTTTTTTGGCATGCATAATTCTCCTCATCGGCTGGGGGCTTGAAATAACAAAGTACCGCGTAATACCCTGAAAAATAGTTTCCCTAGTTTCTATATTAAAATGATATATTATGGCGAAGACTTCCAGAGCCAGAAAACCAAATCATACCTCAAGAAAAATTTCTAAAAGACCTACTAAAAAAACCATTCATCACTCCAGTGCGCCAAAAAGGACGATAGGCAGAAACCGCAAGTTCGCCACCGAAGTCGAGGCGCGGCTTATTGCCCTTCTGGAAAGGATACAAAAAGAGCTTGACGAAGCTCTCGACAAGGAGCTTAAGAGGGCTGCTGAAATCGGAAAGAGCGGAGAGTTCATAGATTTCAGGGAGAGCCATATAGAAGGTAAAAAGGAGCTTATTGAAGAAGCGTGCACCGTCAAGCTCCTGCAGGAAATGAAAAAGGAAATTTCGGAAACCATAACCCATCTCAACAATATCGAAAACGAGCACTCTGACGAGATAATGGACACTTATATGAAAAACCTCGACGCAAGTGCAGGGCAGCTTGACAAGTACTCCGAAATCTTCCGCAAAATTGGCGAGTCTTCGGAAGTGCCTACCGAAAGCCAGCGGGGTACAGAAAACCCCGAAAAAAAGGAAACGGCAAGTTCAGTGCAGAACACAGCCACTCAGGCGTCGGACCCATTTCAGACAAAATCACCTGAAAACATCAAAGAGCTTTCTCCAGACGACCTTAAAAAATACAGCACAAACCAGCTCCTGAGAAAGATTATCGAAGTACAGGTGGAGCAGCAAAGATACCTCAAAGAGCTCTGGGCAGCACACCGCCACAATCCGGCAGGTGCGGATGCGCAAACTCCCACTCAGGCCACTCTTGCTCCGGTCCAAGAAGTGGTTTCTCCGGCTCCAGGACAAAATGTAAATGAAAACGGCCTTAAATCAGCAGAACAGGAGATTATGCTGGACCTGCCCTCCCTTAGGATAAAAGATGCGTTCAAGCTAACAGAAAACACACCAGAAAAAGCTTCCGCAGGTGATGCAAAGCCAAAGATGGGGGGCGGCTGGCTATCATTTTTATCAAGAACCCCCGACGAGAAAACCCGGCTCAAAAATCTTACCTCAGACAACCTCAAAAAAGTGTCAAAACTTGGCGATGAGCGCAAAAAAGTAATTGGCATCAGCTACATTATCCGGCAGTTCCTTGAGATAAAATTCCAGATATCCAGAACCCTGACCTATTCCGAGATGATTGCTGAAATCAAGTCCAGGGATTTTGACCCACAGATAAAGACCTTGTTGATAGACTTCTTCGGCCAAATCCTTCAGGACGTTTACCGCGGCGAGCAGTTGACAATAACATCTGACTTTTCGCTCGACCTGGCAGACAAGATGGTGAAAAAGCTTGGAGACAAGGATAAAATACCCACTCGCTTTTCCAGAACCCCTCCAATAAACCTCATTGGAAAATAAGCCCAAAACCGGCTTTGAGATATAGATGCTACCTTTAAATAGTTACTTCTTATAAATAGTGTTATGAGAAGATTGCCTTTGCTTATGGTATGCCTCCTGGCGACATGCCTGGTTATATCCCCTGTGATTCATGAATCGGCCCACATTCTGGCGCTTGAATTTTCAGGCACGCCCTATATTACGGACCTTGAGATATACCCAAATACCTACGGCACAATAAGGATGCTTTCATCAGCGGGAATGGCAGAAACGATAATTTTTGTAGGCATTGGCATATTTACGAGCATTTTAGCAGGGATTTTTCTGCTCCTGGTAGGGAGGAAAAAAGAATCGCCCGTGTCGAGGATTTCCGGAGTGGGATTACTCCTCAACCCGACTCTGGCAATGTTTTCTGGAAGCGACCTCTCGACAATTTTGTCCTTTTTCGGGCTTGAATCCCTATCCATAATACTCGGGCTCTTTCTTGGAGGATTTTGCCTTTTAGAGCTAAACAGAGTAGCTACATCCTTACTATCGGAAGCCCCGTAAATTCAATAGTTATGAGGATAAAATTGAGCACTAATGCAAAAAAGACCAGAATAATCAGCACGTCCGTAAATCTCGCGTCTTCGCCACGCTCCATCTTTCTCTTTTTGTGGTGGACAAGCGCCATTTCAAGGAAAATCAGCAAAAATGCTATGAGAGCAAGCCAGGGTACTGGTGGCGCCATCAGCCGCGGGCTGGTGAATATATTTAGAGGCGCAAATGCATAGGCCCCTTCCCTACTCCAGACAATAACCGTCGTATTGCACTCTGCAGGAGTTTTCTTCGTCTTAAGCATAATCGCTATCGAGCCAGTATCCGAAGAGTTAAGGACATCTATAGCCGTATAATTATAGCTTTCGATGCACGCTTCTGCATTCTCGATTCGCACTTTTATGTCGGTTAGAGAAAGCCGACCCGTGTTTTCAACCAATATCGGAAGAACATTTTCCGAATCCACATACAGCCCTATCTCACGAGGGATTTCTATGATCTCAAGCCGCGTCCGGTTTGGGCCTTCTATTACTGTGACCCAAAAATAA
This sequence comes from Candidatus Aenigmatarchaeota archaeon, assembly GCA_016932615.1. Taxonomy (NCBI): domain Archaea; kingdom Nanobdellati; phylum Candidatus Aenigmatarchaeota; species Candidatus Aenigmatarchaeota archaeon. Next base: position 45,230 of record JAFGCN010000001.1, on the reverse strand, counting down.
TCAATATCCAGCGTCACATTCTCGCCCACTGCCTTTACAGGAACTACATACTGTCCCAGAGCAGTATATGGGGGCCTGACAAAAACTGTCCTGTTGACAGTCGCGCCTACTTCAAGAAAGGAAACCAGCGCATCCTTCGACTCCCAGTCTTCGGGGATTATTGGGATAAGGGTTATATTTGTAGCATTGACATTTCCGATGTTAGTAACATTAAATATTGCAGGAATCCAGGCGCCCTGCTCTCCGGTTATGGAGCTGTTAAGCGGCTTTATGTCAATTGCAAGCTTTGCCATCTCCGGCTCGGGCTCTGGTTCCGGCTCTGGTTCCGGCTCTGGTTCGGGCTCGGGTTCAGGGGATGGAATAGGCTCTGGCTGAGGCGCGGGCTTATCCATGGTAATATTTACAATGCTAAAATTCTCACGCCGCTCAACTGTTCCGCTGCACTCTACTGTTTCCAGGCAGAAAGCAGTAAGGTTATCATCGAGAATAGTGCAGTTATAGGTGATATTTATGTACCTCCCTACCTGGATTCTCGTTCCAAAAACCACACATGTTCCGTTTTCGGAAATATCTTCGGCAAAAAAATCGTAGTTTGGGGGGCTGTAGTCCTCAAAAGTGCAGTCCGCATCAGTAAGGGAAACAACTTCAGAAGAAAGGTCAGTTGAAAGGCAGGAGTAGCAATAATTGTCACAGGTTTCAAGTATATAGGAAAAAGCCCGGTAGTTTGTGCCATTTATCTGCCCAATGCCCTCATACCCGATGGTGCCATTCTTCATCGCGGGAACAGTAGAGTTTGAGAGAGTGCTTGTGTTTATATAATACTCGGCATCAGTATAAGAAACTCCAGATATGCTTCTTCCAGTCGCACAGTCCATGTCCGTGCCATTTACGGTGCAGTTGGTGGTTGAATTGAGTATGGCTACACTTAAATTTAGTTCCTGGCCGCTTAGTTTGCTAAAGTAGGTCACCAGGGCTATGGCGGTATAATTCCCCAAAGGGGTCTTTCCAATACTCCAAATATTCCAGTAAAACGCATTGTCGCCACTGGTGATATTCCTGTCGGGAAAGCCCCCGCCCGAAACATTCCATATGTACGAGCCAAGGGAATCCTCTATTTTCAGAGTAAACCACTTCTCGCTGACCGGAACATTTCCAGTGTTTTCAAAATAAACCAGAACTGGAAGCGTCATGTTCTGGGAGTATTCTTTTTGCACATCAAAAGGCACGTAACGGACAATGTTAACCATGCAGCTTGGAACCACATTTATGTTGACGATGATTACGTGCTCCTGCGGCTTAAGTGCGTATACATAAGCCGTATCCGAAAAAAAGGGGTAGTTTTGCTCCAAAAACCAAACCACATAAGGGCAGGTCCCAAGGTAAGATTCATTATCGGGAACAGAATAATTGTAAAAATAGGTGCCGTTAGAAAGACTGGCCATTGGATAAATTTCGCTTTCGTTAAAAGGCAAAGTTATGTTCAGGTAGACTCCTGAAATGTTAAGCCCTGATAGGTTTGCATATATGGGTAGGTTTCCCCCAAGCTCAGCAAAAAATGGGTCTGCCCAGACCGTAACATTAGGCCGCAGGACAAAAAAGGTGTAATTTTCCGAAAGGGTCGAGTTTCCGTCCTCAATAAAGCTCAAAAAATAGCCATACCTCCCAACAAGAGACTGGTTGTCCGGAAAGCTTTTGAGATATCGGTAGGTGAAGTTATCTGAAGTGTCCATCAGCCCGGACTCGCTTGCATTTAACGGGCTGGTGATGTTAAGCTCTACCGCCGTGATATTTACGCCGCTCAGGTTTGCATAAATATAGACATAATTCCCCGGCGTGCCGTACGGAGGGTCGACCCATGACTGGATATCTGCGCCAATTGCAAGAGGCAATGCCAAAACCAGCATAAAAAGCATAATCCGGGCGTCGACCATAACTATTTACCACTCATTTCTTTAACAAAAAGAATATTGTCGCCAGGAGCACCAGTATGAGTGCTGCAAGCCCAAAAGTCACTAAAGAGTCATTATCCTGCTCCTCCATCACGATATACCCAGAAGGCACGCTTTTTGGGTTAGCTGTGTCCTCAGAAGAAGAGGGTTGACCTTCATCTCCATCTTCATTTTCTTCATAGGAACTTGAAGGAGAGCCGCCTGACAGTATCTGGGAAACTGCGCTGCCAATAGAGCTAAGACTTGGGAGAGTATAAGCGGGAATATCTATTTCCCCAAAGCCAAATTCTTCCTCAATAGTTGGCTCATCTGTAGGGTAGGTTTCCCCCGGGACAGTTACGGCCAGGTTATATTGCAGTACCTGGACAACCTTTTGCACCACTCCTCCCTCTGAGGAGGTTTCCAGGGAAGTGCTTCCGGAAACGGTCACAGGAATGACATAATGGTTCTTTGTTATCTTCTGCGGAACCCTTACGTAAACGTAAACCGGATAAATACGTACGTATTTGTCTCCCAAAATAACCCACCGGTAGGCAGGGTCAGGAGAATATGTCTCTCCACCTGAAATCTGCAGGGTTTTTGGAGCAACTTCTACCTGAAGGTCACTCACAGAGCCAGCAGACACACTGAGGTCAAGCTCTGAATCATCCAGCGAAAAAAGATAGATTTCGAACTTTCCAACCCCTCCGGGGGAAACCTGAATGCTTGAAATATCCATCGTGCCTCCAAGAGTGCTGTCTGAGAGGGCAGGGCTTAAAAATAGGCAAAACATGACTGCAATAAAAACCAAAGGGCTATCTTTTGGTACCATGCTAGCTCGTGGCATTTGCCATAATATAGATGTAGCCATAATAATTCCCTACGGTAACTCCTTGAGGGGTGTTCACCCAGTAGTAAGTTGACTGGTTGGTTCCTGAAGGCGCTGTTGAAAGCAAGGTCTTGTAGGATTCGGCCAAAGGCGTGGAAAAGCCCGGCAGGTTTGCAGTATGGTAGCTTAAGTTGCCCACAGATATATTGTAGCCCGCAGGCCCGCTGAGGTTAGTCCCTCTTATATAAAGCCCTTCTGCGTCGTTCGAGTTGGTGTTAAGGGAGACATAAATAGGGCAGGTTTCAAGAGGTATCTTGGAAACTACTGTGTCTGGAAGGACGGTTGCATTAAGCTGGTGCGATGAAAGTGCCATAATCAGGACTATGGAAATATCGATTGTTGCATCATCGGTATTATTGCTTGTTGTAGACGCCCCGTCGAACAGGGCATCAAGCGACCACAAGCCATTCAGGCCACCGGTTGCATTAATTGTCCAATTTAATGTGCAGGACTCACCCTCATCAAGATTTCCACAGGAAAGCGGGTTTTGCGCGCTTCCAGAGGAAGAATTCACTACATAAAACGGCACGGCGCTCCCAGTGCTTAGTGCTGTGTCCGGATTCTCCGAAGAGCCGTTATAGCGGACGGTGCCCTGCACTGCCCCGCAGGAGCCGCCACTGCAGGTAACATTTGCCTTAAGCACAAAGGTTCTGTTTCTCCCTACCTTGTAGCCGCTTTCAAGCTCTGCATCGCCCCCGCCAGGAATAGTGGGGGGAAGCATAAGATAGACTTCAAGCGAGCCGCCGCTCTCCACAAGCTCAATAGTTGTATTTGCGTAATTTGAAGGGCTTGAGTTACAGTAGAGTGTCGCATTGTGGGTAATATTGCACTTAACGGAATAGTTTGTGCTTGAAAGGCCTGTGGTCGCCCAGTAGTATGCAGAGTGCCCGGAAGTGTTTGTCAGATTAATCCCAATAAAGTGATATGTGCCTTCAGTGTCATTTTTGTAGTAAAATGACGCCGGGTAGCTCGCTATTGGGGAGGACGAATTTGCGTCAATCGCCCTGCAGACAAGGGGCACAACCGAGCCAAGGTTTGCATTTCCTCCGTCGGGAGAAGTCCAGGTAGCGTTCGACCATCCCCAAAAAATTATCGAAGTATTTGAAGAGTTGTCCAAGTAGTGCTCTTTAGACACATTGACCCTAATCTGCTGCGGCCCCAGCGCATGCCCTATCGGAATAGCCCAGGAAGTATCCTCACCGGAGGCAATAACCGAGGTGGAATTGTTCCAGGTAGCAGAAACCGGGGTGACGGCCTGGAAATACTCGTCGCGCGTCGTCGAATTCAGCGTTACCGTGTCTCCAATATGAAAAGCCGAAAGTGCGGCAGGAGAGTCTATTGTAACATTAAGCTTTCCGGTGAGATTGAATATTCCTGAAGTTTCGTCATCCCCAGCGCTTACATTATAATAGCCGCTGCTCGAAATAATGCAGTTAAAGGTTATTTCTCCAGGAGACTCATTTCCCGAGTTCCAGTTGTGCGTAGCGACCCCGGAAGCATTTGTCGCAGCGGTTCCCATATATTCCCAGGTAGAGTTATAAAAGTAAACCGGGTAGCCCGATATTCCGCTTGAGTTGTCCTTGTCATAAACCCTGCATCTCAAAGAAATTATCCCCCTCGGGGCATCTGTTGTTGGGGAATACCACTCAACCTTGCTCCTTCCCCAGACCTCAAAGTTCAGGTAGGAGAGCGTATTGTTCCAGTTGCCCCAGGTATCTGAGGCATTTATCTTCACAGCATGAAGCCCAACGCTCCATCCGGAATTAGTGGCTATCGTATGGTTTGTCCATTTTCCAGAGATTGTATCCGGAGTAAACACCTGAAGGGCGCTTGTTGTTGTGTTGTAGGTAACGTTTGCGCCGCCCACATCCTCTGTCCACTCGGCGTAAACTTTCAGGGATTCTCCCTTCCAGACAGACGTATCATTGGCCCCGTATGTGGGTGCGCTTGGAGGCGTCGTGTCTTCGCCAACACTTGCTGCATAGAGAGCAATCGATGCATTATATGGAGAGTGGGCGTCATAATAAGCCGAGGCCAAGCTTGTGATATTGCAGCTTATAATCTCCCAGCCAAGGGTCGTGTCGTTGTATGTCCAGGACGCCCACCCGGTGGAGTTTGTATCGTTGCTTCCAAGGTAGCCAGTCTCATTGCTGTAGAAGGAAACCTGGTAGCCGGAAATGCCTGTGCCGTTATGGTAATCAACCACCCTACAACCCATGATAGTGTTCTCCTCCTCATATATTGGGTTTGGAAGAAGCGAGGTTTCATTTATTATCGCATAGCCCCACACTTCAGTATAATTGAACGGGCTTGTGAGATTCAGGTTGCTGCTCGAGTCATTTGCGTAAACTCTCCAGGCCATCGGACCAAGGCGGGAATTATTCGGGATAAGCGAATCAAAGGATGCAGTTGCGCTTGAAGCGCCCAAAAACACTGACGGAGCTATTGAGCTGTTTTTGAGTACTCCAGACTCATTTGACTCGAGCCAGGCATAGTCCAGCAGGTAATTGTCGTGCCAGTCAACTGAGAAAGTTATATTTTCACCACGGTAAACTTTTGTCGCATTTGAATCAGGGTCTTCGTGCCATGGGGGGGTAAGTTCAACTGTCCTGAGGGCAGAAGACCTTGAACTGTTTGAGGTTGCATTGTAATATAAATCCTCGTCATGGGTTATGTTGCACGTCAGGTTCTCGTAGCCAAGGGAATAATCGATATAATACCCGGAAGCCCATCCAGTAGAGTTGGTGGTGTTTGTCCCAATAAGTCCTGTCGAGTTGTAAAATGAAACCGTATATCCAGGGATTGCCGTTGCATTATCTGAAGTAACCCTGCAGTTAATCACGGACACACTCCCATTTGTTATCGTGCTGTTGCTGAGGTTCCACTGATTGACAGACGCCCAGCCCCAGACTTCAAAAGGCAGGTAGTCTAAGGTGTTGTTCCAGTTTCCGCTCATGTCCGAGACATAAAGCTTCACGAGGTGGGGCCCAATCTTCCAGGTCGAGTTTGTGCTAAGGGTATAGTTTGTCCAGTTTTCGGAATTCGGCGAAGGAAGAGCCAATGTGGAGTTCTGGAATGCATATGCTGTGGTGTTATACTCCGCTATTGCCTGGGCGATTTCCTCCACCCAGCGCCCATATACGGTAAATGACTCTCCTCTATGAACAACGTCCCTTGTGACATCGTAAACATTATTATAAAGCTGCGGAGGCATGCTTTCCGAGAAAACTACCTTGACAACTGAATAATCTAACAGGTTGAACTGAGTGTCATTAATCTGCAGGTGCACGCCGTAATCCGCGGATTCTGACGAGTTTATCTCAAAGACATAATACAGAGTCAGGTTCCGGTTGACATACAGAATTCCGCCAAGCGTCGTATTCCATACAACTTTTCCGCCGGTCCAGTTTCCTCCGGTAAAATTGCTTGAGCCGTTTGAATACCAGATGTTATCCGAAGGGCTCAGGTTCCAGGTCGAGTTCAAGCCCTCATGGTAAAACAGGTCTGTAGAATCTATCTGCCAGGAAGACTGGCTGGTGTCATTATTCCACAAGTCAATCTCGACCCGGTAGGTCTTTCCGGTAAGCAGGTTGAATGTCGTGTTAAGCCCGGAACTTGTGAGGTTTGTTGCATCCACCTTCTTGTCAGAGGCATCCGTAACATCGTAGACCCGGATAGTATTGAGCTGTATTATTGACGGTGGCTTTGTGATATTAAACTCATAAGTGGCATTTAGGTAATTACCATCATCATTCTCCAGGATTGTCCCATCAGGGCTTGAAATCTGCACATAAACCCTGTAGATTCCAGGAGTCTCCTTTGAGGTATTCCAGCCGCTCCCTTCCCCGGGGCCATTCCATATGGGCGCAAGGGACAGGTTGCCGTAGCTTGAAATTTCCCTTGGAAGGGTGTCATTGATAACCGGATTTCCTGAAGGAATATCCTGCCAAGCAGTGCCATTTAGCATCTGGACCTTCATCAAAAGGTACCCCTTAAATCCCGCGGCGTAATCATTGTAGGCAATCGACTGTCCGGTGAAGTTCTGCTCGATGCCTGAAAAGTATGAAAGCGGCTCGATTCCCCTTGACAGGAGGTCTAAAGGCGCCCTTGCAATGTTTGAGCCCCTAACCTCGTCAACAGTTCCCTTGAAGTATTTTGTGGGGTCATCGGCAATATCATCAATCCTTGCTGCGCCAATCATCAGACTGGACGTGGGGAAATTGGAAATACCGTTGTCAGCGCAGGTTGCATTAAGAGTTCCATCAAGGTAGATATTTCTCACGCTTCCGTCCCAGGTAACCGCAATATGGTACCACTGGCCCGCAGTCCAGTTGTTTTTTGTTGCTGTGCAGCTGTCAACCCCCGTACCGGCAGATTCTGTTCTGAACATCAGGCCGCCGTTTACGCAGTCGGCCCTGTCCTGGCCGCATAAGCTCACTTCAAGGCTGTTCGAAGTGTCCTGCCAGACTCCAAAAAGGCCTTGAGAATACTGACTTGAGGAATTGAATGATTCATCCAGCTTAAACCACGCTTCAAGTGTCCCGTCGTCAACGTCCATGGAAGTGCCCTCTTTTATATATTCGTCAGAACCAGGGAGATAAATCGCATACTCGCCAAACCGGATTCCCGAAGACGACCACTGAGGCCCCCTTTCAAGAGTTGCATTGTTCCCGTTTCCTGAATAATCATATACCGAAAGGCCTGACCCTTCAGTAAAGTGGTAAAGGAATACTGTATCTGAATCATTATGATATCCTACAAGCGACTCGTTTGAGGAAGCCAGAGGATTTCCGTAATAGATATAAAATTCATTTTTGCTTTCGCTAGCCGAGAGGTTTACCTCAAACTCAACAACAGTCAAAGGGGTGTTGCAGGTTGAGTTCCTGACGTTGTAAATAATGGGAGTTTCATTCTGCAAAACCCTAACGTCACTGCAATCGGACTTCATCTTCCCTGCGGATATCAGCGACTGGGTGTCAAGAGTGACGTTGATTACGTAATCCGTAAGTGGTGTGTTGTTTTGCTCAGTGATGTTTATAGGCCTCCTATAAGACCATGAATAGTTCCACCAATTTGAAAGCGGCGTCAGATTTACCATCTCATTTGGGCCGTATGAGCTATTCAGGGTCTTGACATAGAGTTCTATTCCCGCGCCTACATGAAACTGGTAAGTGGGGCTTGTGGAAATTTTCCCGGCAGTATTGTTCGCCCAGATATAGTAAGTATAGTTTCCATAGACCCAGGTGTCTGAGTGGTTGTACTCGTACATTTCCAGAGTGTAATTTTCCATAGGGTAGCAGGCCTCTGACAGGGAAGGTGGAGTTATGCAGACAAGCGCGGCAGACACCTCTGAAGGGTCAGTTATGTTTGCCCGTATTGTGACGTTATATCCGTACCCCTGGGTTTCTGGAGTTGCAGAGACATTCTTTATGTCTGGCTTGTCATAAATAGTAATGTTTGTCGTGTTGTACGAGGAATAATAATAAGAATCCAAAAGCCCTGCAAAAGAAGCATTGATTGCGTGGTCTCCAAGAGAGGCAGTTTCCGGAACCGTATAATAGATATAAAATTGTCCTGTTGCGTCTGTCGTGTTAGCCCCGATGAACACATCATCAGTTTCGTCATCAACGCTTACCGTAGCTCCCGGTATACCGGTTCCGTTATCCATTATGAGCTTTCCAGAAAACCTTACCATCTCGCCCTTTACAGGGTTCGAGTTGTTCGTGCTAAGAGGGCTGATTGTTGTTTTTGCGTAAACTGTCACAGTTGCCGTATCCCAGTCCTCATACCCTTCCTCGGAGTCTGACCTCAGCTGAACCGTCTGGGGTCCAATAGCCGAGCCAATCCCGACATAAACGGTCACATTATTCCAGATAATTTCCTCAGGAACCTGCTCGGTGACGTTTACGCTAAAATTACCTGTCGAGTTTGTCCAGCCCGCAGGCACGGTCCAGTTGAGATAAACATTGTGCATTGAGTCGTCGAGCGTGTTGTTCGAGTAACCCCGAAGCTCTTCATATTCGCCGCGGGTTAGGTTTGATGGAGAATGGTCTATTATCACAAACTGCCCGGGAATCCTGATGAGAAAAGGCTGCGGGCGAATCTCTGTCCAGGAGTGAGTTTCATTTCCGGGGTTGGTGTAATTAAGGGTTGCGTTAAGGACGTAGTCTCCGGGGGGAGTGTTATTGGTGGTAACATTGAATGAAAAAGTGTAAGCCGTCCACCCGGTGAGGTTTCCAAGTTCGCAGTATGGAAGGCCCGTGGAAAGGCAGGTTGCGTTAAGCCCTTCGAGCTCAGGTAAATTCACGGAAACATTCACGAGCGTCAGGTTCTTTGACCACGGGTTGGTTATGGTGAAGTTATAGATTGTCGACTGGTTCTGGAAAATTTTTGTCCGCTCCATCTTTGAAGTTGTGTTCTCGTAAACCTTGTGAAGCGTGAAATAAAGTGTCTTGTTCTGTGTTGTCGAGCCGGATGCCGATGACATCGTGACATTCCAGTAAAAGTTATAGCTTCCGGAAGTCGCGTTAAGCGGAATTACATATCCCATGGTGCTATTGTCAAACTGCCTTTCGCAGGACTCGTCTACAGCCAGGTCTCCGCAAGAGCTGTTCTCGCTTAGAGGTCCCCAGGAAACGCCCTTGCTGGCCGCGTCAAGGACATTCAGGGTAATTGTCGCATTTATCGAAGTTGTGTTCCTGTTGATGACAGTGACATTTATCCAGGACAGGTTGTCTCCGGTTTCGTACTCGTTAATCGCGTACGTGAAATTGTTTTCGTGCTTGAGCGCCGTAAGCTCCAGGTAAGAGGAAAGAATGGTGAATTGGTACCATCCCGCGACTTCCGCAGAGTCGTCGTTTAGAAGCGTTCCGCCGCTTGCATCAGTAAGCCGGACATATGCCCGGTAAAGACCTGGAGTCTTGACAAGCGTGTTCCACCCGGCAGGGTTCCATATCTCATCAAGCATCAGTGTCTGGCCAGAAGTCAGGTTTCTTAACTTCTGTGGCGGAATCCTGTCATTGACAAACGGCGCCTCGAAATTCACCCAGGATCCCGAGCTGTACCTCTGCACCCTCATCTCAAGGTAACCTGAAGAGTTTGTGGAACCGTTATTGTAAATGCGGGACTTAAGCCGGTCAGTTTCCGCGCCAAATGTTACTGAAGGGTCGGTTCCGACAAACCGCCGGACCTTATAATTATCCAGCCAACCGATTGCCTGGGCGGGGGAAAGCCCAAAATATCCGGCAGAGGTGTGGTTGCTGTCTCTGGCATAAATGTCAGGAAGCTCACTAAGGTTCGAGTTTATCCAGACGCTGTGCACATCCCCGTAGATTGCGTACTTCATGTTCTGCACCGCATTCCACTGGAAAAAATAATAGGGGTCTGCCTGGTAAATCGTGTTGCTTCTCTCGCCTACGGTCCACGAGTCAACGGTAATTCCAGGTGAAGGGTACTCAGACTGTGCGGAATAATCAAGGTAATAATGGGTTGACGTGGCTCCGGGGTTTTCGATTCTGCCGATAAGCGCAATCGTCGCGTTTGTCGGGTAAGCGCCCGTAATATAATAGTTGACTTCCATCAACAGGTCTTTTGCGCTGACGCCTGTCGGGTACATGTCGGACTGGTAATTGTCGCCTGTGTCAAAGTCCATTTTTTGAGTGGTGGCATTATAGTTTGGAGCAATATATTGAACAGCATTTCCGTGTATGTCTACCCACTTTGCCTGGCTGTAGAGCGAAAGAGTATTGGACGAAAAATCATCCCACCACAAGTAGATTTTGCTTCTGTTTGCGGGAGGGTTTTCCGCATCCGGGCTTGAGTAATAGAGATAGTAATTCGAGTCTGAAGCGGAAGCGGATAGGTCTTCAACTGTCTCAAACCAGATCTCAGTTGAGGTTGAGTTGAACGGAGTTTCATTTATTCTGTCAAGCTCGAGCCATGACTGGTCTGTCGAATTGTACCAGGCAATCCTTAGGTCATCTCCGCTTGAATGAAGCTTTCCTGCCCTGACAAGAGAAGCCGTGTCAACAACAACATTTACGGAGTAGCCATCCTCCATCAAGAGAGTGGAATTGAGGTTTGTAATGTTGAGCTTCTTCCGGTACCGGTAAGTATCGTTCCACCAGGAGGTTTCATTTGCGTAGAGGTTTACGTCCTCGTTAGGACCATAAGTCAGGTTTTCAGTCATCACTGTGAGAGACAGGTCTGACCTGAGGTAAAAATACTGGGGGCTGCTCGTAGAGTTGTATCCGTCGGTGTTATTTGACCAGACATAATACTGGTAATCCCCCCGTTTCCAGGTGTTATTGAAATCGTACTCAAAGACAGATGAAGAAACATTTGTCATCTCGTAAGCTGTATATGCTTCTCCCGGACGCTTAATATAGGCATAAACCTTGTCCCTTTCTGTGTCAAGGACTTCCGCTGAAATCTTTACGGTGTTTCCGTACCCAATCAGTTCCGGGGTTGCGTTTATCGTTCCAAAAGAGGTCAGTATGAAGAGGCCCGACGCTTCCATTGCATTTCCGTTTGCGTCAACAAGCAGGTTGCCGCTGGAGTCAACAAACCTTGCGCGAGCCCTATATGTCCCGGAAGGGTTCTGTCCTGCGTTCCAGGGCACGGCATTCCATAGAGACGCAATATCCAGGGTTCCGTTTTGGCCGATATTTCTAAGTGTTGCTGTGGAAATGTCGTTTATCACCTCTCCAACAATCTCCCAGGAGCCGGAAAGATTTGACTCGACATACGCCCAGAGGTAGCCGGACAGGTTTGTGCAGCCAGTGTTTGCCAGTGCAGAGCCATTATAGATTTCAACCCAGATACCGGTCCAGTTTATTTCATCATAATGCGTGGAGTTGTAGTAGTCAAGCATCATGGCTCTAATCCGGATGTCCCTGTTTGATGAATTTGACCAGCCGGAAACAATTGAAGAATCATTTGTGTAAATGCTTACGTTTCCGGTAGAGTTTAGAGACAGGTTTCCTATTGTGACCCAGGAAGTTCCATTGTAAAATTCTGCCTCTAGATAGGGTAGAGTATTTCCCCGCTCATCCGAGCCCGAAGAATTATAAGACGATATGTAGGCCGTGAGCTTAAGCAGGTATATGTCTGAGATTTCTTCCAGGACAACCTCAGAATAGGTAGAGTAGGTCGAGTTTACCTCGATATCCGGGTATTCCCCGGTTGTGGCAGAAAAGTTTACTTCATCTATATACGCATCCTGATTGTCATTGGAAGCATCGCACTGGAACCTTATTTTTGACAGGTCTGTGAATGGATATGCGCTGTCATTTATGTAAACGGTGGAATTGTAAAACGCGCCGGTTGAAAAGTTCGTTCCTGCCACATAGCTGGCGACAGTGGTCCAGGTCGAGCCGCTGTCATTAGAGTACCTAAGCCAGAAGTCCTCTCCTGCAGAAAAGCCCGTGGCATAATACCAGAAAGATACCTTTGCCGCCGTGTACCCGGAAGCATCCAGACCGTAGTTGTTTGTGTGGTAGAATGATGCAGCGTCCCCCGTGTTGTCCTGGATATCTACCGAATTACTCCCCTGGTGAGAGTAAGTCCCTCCGGTGTAAAGCTCACAGTCAGCCCCTCCGTCAGTGTATGAGCCAAACCCGGACTCGAAATTATCATATGTGAGCTGCACCCATACCGGGTCATTCAGGATGCCTTTCTTTTGAACCGTTCCCATCTCCAGGTTTGCTGAAGGCCAGACTGAAGGGCTGGCAAGAATCACGTCTTCGCCAGGAGTATATGCTGCCATTCCAGATGAAATCCCAAGCGTCGCATTCGAATATATGTATATGTAAGGGTCATAGAGGCGAATGTTCCCGTAAGTGTCATTCGCGGTGATTGTGTAATAGTAATCCCCATTTTCCCACGCCCAGAAGGAATACTCATAAATGTCGGGAGTACTGTTAACCATCTCATAAATCTCTGAAGGACCACTGGGTGGCGTCAGGTTAATTATTACCTTGTCCACTACTCCATTGTCAGTGACGTTCGCCCTTACAGTAATATAACTTCCAAGCCCAAAGGTAAGGTTGGCCGGAGAAACCTCTGAAATAACCGGAGGCGTCGGGTCAAGCGTGATTGTGACTACATGTGAAGTTTCTGTTGAGGTGTAATTCTCATCCCCGCTGAAGTTTGCCTTCACAAGGTAACTTCCCATGCTGTAGGTGAGGTTCGTGATGTTCTGAAGCGGGCTTGTGCCTGACTGCCATGGCGTAAGAGAGCCAGTGAAGTTCGCCCAGATTTCAACCACTTTTCCCGAAACGCTGAGTTCTGCCGTAAAGTTGGCGTTCGAATTCTCGGAGTAGCTTCTATCTCCATCAGTTCCATTCAGGTAAAGCGTTATTGTTGAGGTTGCCTTCTGAACAGTAAAATTCTGGTAAGGCATTGTATCATTCGTGTTGCCAAAAGTATCATTTGCCCAGTATCTCCAGTAAACCGTCCTTCCGGCGGGAAGCTCAGACACCGGAATCGTGTAGTTGTATATTGCCCCCGAAACAGAAGGCGTGTAATTATGCCAGGAACCTGTGTAATTCGACTCAAAGTAAACTGTCCCCATAGCAACATTATCTGTCCAGGTGGCGTTGCATTCTACCGGCTGGCCATAGGTGGAGTTTTCGGAAGGGAACTGGAGAAGGCCAGAATATTCCGGAGGCACTGAATCAGCATAAGTTATATTCAGGTAAGGCCGGTTTGCTGCGCTGCATCCGGTGGGGTTTCCAGAGGAGGATTCTTTAGAGCAGAACATATCTTCAGTGTTTGAGCCAGATGTTTCGGGAGAAACGATAACCATCGACAAGTTCTGGCCTCCATTTGCGTATTCAGCGCCAGCCATTTTTGTAACATTCCAGCACTTCCAGCCTGTAGAGGTTGTAGCCTCAGAATCCTCAGCAGTAAGGTTGCAATCAGCGGAATCATCAAAGTTAACGCCGCATACCTGGTTTGTCCAGTTCATGTTCGACTCTGTCAAGCCATCCCAGGAATGATCAGTCACATGGTATATGGAGCCAGTTGCTGTATTGCCATTGTTGTAAAGATACATGCAAAATCTTGCATCGGTCAGGGAAACATTCACCGGGACCGAATCGATATTGAACATCAGGTAAATCCTACCCCTACGCGTAGACCTGTCCCTTAGCATAAGCCCTGTGCTGCTGCCATAGTTCGAACTTGGAGAATAAGAGTAAACATAAGTATCTCTCAGGTTTTGCGTGTCTGCCGCCTGGAGCTGGATTGTGGGGTCAAGCCACAGCCCCGACTGGTTTGATACATTTCCTATGAGAAGAGTCGAGTTTCCTGAAAAAACGAGTGTGTGGTTTTGAGCAAGGTCCAAAAAGCCAAACTGCAGATTTTCACCAATTATGATTGACGCCTTGTCTTCGCCAAGCTTCATCGGAAGGGCTAATCTATCGGCACCGATTACTTCAAGTCCCACATACTCAAGCCCCTCAGAAAGATTGGGTGAAATGCCCGTTATGTTTAGGGAGTACTTATAGCCCTCGGTATTATTGATTATTACGCCTGCTACGCTAAGCCCGGGAAACATAGCTCTGGCCTGAGAATAATTGTGCCTTTGGCCCTTATAGAAGAAGAAAACCTCTATTGCAACTGACCGGTTAAGCCAGGACAGGTTGTATGCGCCGTCAGCCCACTTCAGGGAAAATACCTCGGTAAAATTCCTTGGAGTCCCGTTTGCGTCCAGGACCTGACCTGAGGAAGAGCGAAGAGAGAGAGTATTTTTTTGAACGTTTGTAGGAGAGAGCGTTGAAGGGGCCTCCAGTATGGAAAAGGAACTGAGCTTAAGGGAATCATCCGCAGAGGTATTTACCAAAGACGTTTGGCTCTCAGAAACCTGCTGCTCCACATCTGAGGGGGCATCCACCATAGCTGTGTCAACTACTGACAAGGGGCTTTCCTCTAGCCGGGAAGTTTCCACTCCTTCCCCAAGCCCCCTTACATAAAAGGTCTGGCTTTCGCTTCCGCACACGGCTGTATAGGTTCCAGGTTCCTGCGGAACAAATTGTATCTTACTTGGGCCTGCATCGACACCCACCCCCTCCGAATCGTTCAGCCCTATGAGCTGCCCCATGCATAGTATGTCTATGCTTGAACCAACAACAAAATTAGCATCATGCCCCAGGGTCGTCATTATAACAAGCGCCTTGCCACCTGGGCTGGTTTCGCTATGCACTACTAGTGAGCTAAACTGAAGAATGGATATGGATAAAACAGCCAAAAGCAATACGGCGGATACTCTCAACTCTGCACGCATAATTAATCTCGCCAGAAGTGTTTTATACTTCAAATGCCCTCTAGAGCCCAAAATTCCAGCACCTTTAGCCAATTTAGAGATTGCGGAGTTGGATGCCAAAAGAGGCCTAACTTGTAGCGTTTGCAAGAATGTAGAGCTTTCCGGAATACTTTTGCGCCTCAAGCCCCCGAGGGGCAGTTATCCAAAAGTACATGCTCTGGTTTTCGCCAGACTTAAGGTTTGACATAATATTCTGGTACTCAGAGGAGAGTTTTTTGGAACTGGAGTATTCTGCTTCAGTATTCCAGGTGATATTTCCAACTCCAATGGAGTAAGTAACATTTCCATAACCCGAAATCTTTTCCGGAGTAAGGTTTGTCCCCTTTATCCAGAGATTTTCGACATCATTTGAGTTCACGTGGACCATTACTTTCTGGTTTCCGTTGTTGGGGCTTGGGTTCTGGTCGCCAGAGGTTGCAGGGTTTACGACGCCAAAGTCAACTTCCGTAAAGGAAAGGGAAAGCAGTATGACCTTTACTATTCTTATGGTCGCTGAGCTGGTATGGTTTATTGAATTTGTCGAGTTGAAGCCAGAATCAATCTTCCAGAGCGAGTTGAGGTTTCCGGTAGCATTTATTGTCCAGTTCAGTGTGCAGGAATCACCTTCATTAAGCATTCCGCAGGACACTGGGTTCTGTGCGCTGCCGGAAGTTGAGTTTACCACATAGAATGGCGTGTCCGGGAAGGTTGAGAGGTTTGCGTCCGGGCTTTCGCTGGAGTGGTTATAGCGCACAAATCCCGTAACAATCCCACAGTCCCCCGCCCGGCAGGTGACATTTGCCTTTATGACAAAAGTGCGGTTTTGACCGACAAGGTACCCCCCATCCTCAGTCGCATCTCCTTGACCTTCCACTGATGGGGGAATCATCAGGTAAACCTCCAGATAAGGCGATCCAATTGAAACAGCGTCCGTAGAGTTTAGCGCTTCAAAGCCAAGCGAACTTCCGTTGCAGGTGATATTCCAAGGGTAGTTTCCCGAAACTTCAAAGCTTCGGTTATACTCGTAAAGCATTGATGTAGAGTTGTAGGTCATGTTCTTTACCAAGTCCGAAAACCTGATTTCGCAGTAGGCCTCACCGCCCACTATCGGCTCGCCCGTAGTGGCATTTGTATATCCGGCATAAAAAATCGCCTGATCCCCGGCAAAAACTGTATGCTCTCCGCCTTCAGGGTCTGTAGAGTCGAATATTGTCAGGTTGGAGTTGGCGCCGGCAGAATAATTCGTGAAGTGTGAGACATTGAAAACAAAGGTGTTTGAAGTGTAGGACTCAGGGACGCAGCCGCTGCAAAGCTCTCCCCCAGACAGTACAACTGGTGGAAAGAGGTAAGACAAGCCATATAACGAGAGGGTTGCAGACTTGTTAATCCTTGGTTCGCCCGAGGAATTTACAAAAATATATCCCAATCCGATGGAGACATTGCTCTCCAGGTCTGACCCTCCGCTCAGGTCAACTGTCTCGTTGAAAACAATCTTTCCATAACCCTCCCTTTCAAGAGTAAACAATGCTAGGTCAGAGACATCCTGTCCTGAAATGTCTGTTGTAAGCCCACCAAAAGAGCTCATAACTATAATGCTAAACTCCCTCGTTTCTGAGTTATTCTTCATCCCCCAGGAATTGGTGCAGTTTATGCTCCAATTGTACTTTCCGACCTCCAGCCCATTAACAGTAAAGTTTTGCGTCTCTCCAACATTTATGGAACTATTTGTCTGATTTACCGAACCATTTATGATGAGCTTGCAGCTTGAAACCGCCACCGGGCTTGAGACATTGTAATAGAAGACAACAGTTCCGTCTGTGTCTCCGGAACGGTTGATTGGCTGCTGCAGGTTTATTGTGGGGGGCTCCGGGAAAATTCCCAAAAGGTGTTCACTATCGCTAGCGGTGTAATTCTCGTTCCCCGAGAAGTTTGCTTTTACTTGATAATAGCCCGGCGTATAATCCAAATACGTTATGTTCTGAAGCGGGCTTGGGCCTAGGTCCAAAAGAGAAGCTGCTCCTCCAGTGAAATTTGCCCATAATTCAACAATTTCTCCAGAAACGCTAAGCGCCGCAGTCAGGTTTGCATACTCGTTTCTACTGTAGTTTCTGTCCCCCTCAGTTCCGTTAAGGTAAAGTGACAATTCGGGTGTTGCCTTCTGGACTGTGAATGCCTGGATTGGCATAGTATTGTTGATGTTGTTTGAAGTGTCGTTGGCCCAGAAGTACCAGCCAACTTCCTCAAGGCCGGTAAGCTCGCTTATGGGGATTGTGTAGTAATATTCATCCCCGTTGGATAAAGGCTCATAGTCCTGCCAGGAGCCAGAGAAGTTTGAGCGTAAATAAACTAAAGAAAGCCCAACATTATCCGTCCAGGTCGCGTTGCACTGGACTTCAAGGCCATAATCCGGGTTCCCTGTTGGGGACTGCTGCACATTTGAGTATTGCGGCTTTGCCTCATCTACAGTAATGTTTGATTTGAGTGTCGAGTTTATGTTTCCTGCCTTGTCGTAAGTTGTCACGGTTATGTTTACATTGGCATCCTGGTAAAGAGTCAGGTAGCAGTGCACTGTTCCGGTGCTTGTGTTTAGCGTGCTGTTCAGGGCCTCTCCGGCCGCGCTGACTATCGTGCAGTTTGTGAGGTTTATGTTGGTTTCCGTGACGCTCAGGGTTATGTCCACCTGCCTGCTGGTAACACTTGAGTTTGTTTCGGGGGAGATTATTGAAACCTGAGGGATTTCCCGGTCAAGAGTGACATTTTGTATTGACTTTGAATAAACATTGTAAGCATAGTCGTAGGAAATAAGAGTTAGATTATACCAGTCATCAGCGTAGAATGAAGCATAGAAGTTTACTTCGCCAGTGCTCATATTTGCCGTCGAATTTACAAGTGCCCCTGTCGAGTTATAAATTGACAGGTTTGTCGTGTTCAGGTTCCCTTCAGTTATTGCTGCCACCACCCATATCTGAGTGTCATTTGTGTAGGTATTGTCTGCCGGATATGCGGGGGCTATGCCTGGAGCCAATGCGTCCCTCGTGAAGTTTCCCCTTGACTGGTTGCAGTTTCCTGCCTTGTCGCAGGTCGTCGCATTCCAGACATAGTAGCCGTCGGCGTAGACAGACAGACAGGAGTGCGCCGTCCCGGTGCTTGAGTTTGCCGTGGAGTTTACAATGTGGCCTGTTGAGTTATAGACTGAAAGGTTTGTGAGGTTCAGATTCTCGTCTGAAACCAAATAAGAGAAATCAAGCAGGGTTTGGTTGGTCCAGGTGCTGTTAATGGGGGATATTATTGAAACCTGGGGGGTAGAAGTGTCCCTTGTGAAGTTTCCCCTTGACTGGTTAATGTTGCCCGCCTTGTCATAGCCAGTCACGTTAAAAGTGTAGACTCCATCCTTGTAAACTGCGAGGTATGAGTGGACAGTCCCTGTCGAGGAGTTTGTGGTGGAATTCACAATCGAGCCCGTCGAGTTGTATATTGAGACGTTTGTAAGGTTAATGTTGCTTTCAGAAACCTCGTAAATGAAGTCCAGTTCTGTCAGGTTTGTGTATGTGCTGTTTTGCGGCGAAGATATGGAAACCTGAGGGATTATGCTGTCCAAGGTAAAGTTGTAAAGCCCGGACATCACAACTGTGCTATTCTGGCAGGTCACGTTTCCTGCATAAGGGCCTTCAGACAGCGCGGTTGAGTTCAGCATCAGCGTTGCAGTATTGTTGGATACCGAGCCATTGTAGCCTTTCCTTGTTCCATTCAGCTGCCAGGTGCAGTTGTAATTCAGCGAGCCGCCCTGGACTGTGAAGTTAACCGAAGGATTAGTCTGATTCGTGAAACTGTCATTTGCAGGCGTGTTTATCCTGAGTGATGAGATATACAAAGTATATGTTGCGTAAATGGAATAGAGGTTTGTCGAAGTCGTGACTGCACCAAGGTCCTGTGGAGTGGCATAGCTGTTTGCAGTGTCATATGAGGAGTTTGTCTGGATACCGGTATCATAATAAAACCTTTCATTTGCGCTTGGAATGATCCCAATTAGATAATGGTTTCCGCTTGAAAGAAGGGGCTTCGAGGAATAGTACAGGTTATACCAGATTATTGTGTTGGTGCTGGTGTTTGTGCTGCTTACCCCATTAGGCACTATTGCGTAAGTGCCCAAGTCTGCAGTTATCACTCCCTTAATGCTGGCCGCGTTACGCCCATAAAACCTCAGGTAATCCACGGCAAGGTTTGCAGGCGGTGTTGCGATAAGCCCATAGAAAGCATTCGTGCCAACTGTTGTGTAAGAGCCGCCGGCAGTAGTGTATCCAAAAGTAGGGTCAACTACTACAGGGTAAGCTGCGCTTTCAAGCCAGTCACGGTCACCAGTTACAGTGAGAGTGCTTTCCAAGAAGCTTACTGTGCCAAGATAAGTCTTGTTATTTGCATCTATGAATAGCGGTCTTTTTATGTCAAAGGCTTTTCCAGTTGCATAATTCTTTCCGCCAATGGCGCTATAGTCTCCTTTCTGGCTTCCGTAGCAGGCATAAGTCCCCACAACATCTTCAGGGCGGTGGATTAGAATTTCTCCAGATTCTCCCCAGCAGTCAGTTTCATTGCAGGCAGCGCAGCCAGCCAGAGTGCAGTTTATTTCCTGAACCAAAGGCTGCTGGTAGTAGCACTCAATGCCTTCGAGGATGACTTCATAAGACCAGTTGTCCTGCGCAGGCTTCTTGTCCAGCACCATATTCCACTTGAATGTACCCTCTCCCTCGTCCACTGCATAGAACTGGTTTACAAGGCCAGAAGAATTGAACTCAAACATACTTGTGCCGGAAAGGTTTTTGTGCACCTTGGCGCTAAGCTCTGAGCCAACCCTTAGGACTGCCCTACCCTCACCCTGCCATTTGCTGACCTCAATCTCAGGAGCCTGCCCGGAATACTTCAAAGTGACATTTATGCCTATATCCTTAAGTTTGCTGCTAAAGCGCACTATGCTTCCATTGTCTTGCGCAAAAGGTGTGCGGCTAGCCACTTCAGAGGCGCCTGCAGGCAAGTCCTGAGCTGAAAGGATTTCCTGGGAAAATACCTTTTTAGAGTTTTCTAAGCCCATACTTGTTTCGGAAGTTTCCTGAGACAAAACTTCAGGCGCACTTTTCGGCTCCACACTAGAGTCTTTTGAAATGACAGAAACCGATTCTGCCTTCTCTTCCGAACCCTCCAGCCCTAATACAAAAAAAGTCCGGCTTTCCTTACCGCAAAAGACGGTATAGCTTCCTGATTCTGTTGGAGTAAACTGTATTTTGCTTGGCCCTGTGGCAACCGCCAGGCCCTCGGAGTCATCTATCCCAATCCTTTCCCCAAAGCAAAGAACATCTATGCTTGAGCCGACAACAAAATTTTCATCATGCCCTATTGTCGTCATTACAACCAGATTCTGAGCAGTTTCAGGAAGTTCGCCATGTGAAATTCCAAATCCCATCTGAAATAACAGTGCCGATAAGCCAATCAAAAGCAATACGGCGGATACTCTCAACTCTGCACGCATAACTTATTTAAGGGAAACGCTATATAGCCGAAATATGCCCCAATTCTGAATTAAAAGAGGCATTTAAGAAAAGCCCCTTTACCCGAAGCAAATGAATCCCATTGTCCCCCCGACAATGCCTAATGCAAGCTTCCTGCACGTCAGGCAACATACTTCTTTATGGAAAAGTACGCAAGGGAAAGGTACATGGCTATCAGCACAGTTCCAACGACCGGAAGGGTGCCTGTCGAATAACCCTGCCCTTCCAGAAGAAGAAAAAGGTCGAATTCTCCCCTCTCAAAAAAGTAGACCATGCTGTGCAGAATAAAGCCCTGAGCCAGGAAAAAAATCTTAAGGCACATTTTTCCGCGGACTCTCAAAAAAAGAAAAAAGCAAAGAAGGAGAAAGTTCCCCAATATAAACGTGGAAAGAGACCCGGAAACAAGTATAAGGGGGTAAACTTCCAGCGGAAGAGGGCACTTTATCTCTGTTGATGCCTCAAGCCCGCCCAGAAGGGAAAGCTGGTAGCGGTGAATTGTATAGTCGCATCCGGAATGCCTTATTGCCGCAATATGACCCATTTCATGAACGAAAGGAGAAATTATTAAAAAGACTGCAAGAAACAGAAGAAGCGCAAAAAAGACAGGAGAGCTAATTCCCGGTTCGTCTTGCATCTTCGAAATTAGATTCCAGCTTTTTTATCGTGGTGTAAAGGTCCTGCGTTCCGAAAGAAACATACCCCTTCTCAGAGGCGTCAAGAATCTTCCGGAACTCCTCTGCAAAAAGGACCGAGGCCTTGTCGATATTTCTGTTCGTAAGGTACACCCTGGGCTGGGCGGAAACAAAAACCCCTCCTCCGGCAGCAGCAGAAATATGCCTGCGGTACTCCAGAAAAAAAATCACTCCAAAGAAAAATGCGATTTCGAGTCCCATCAGGAGAAGCCCTTCCATATTTTTCAAGACGGACTTCCGGAGGAAGAACGCCCCATAATTAAGAGTGCCTGAGTATATAACCGTCTGCAGGCTTCAGAGTAAGATAATTGGGCCTGGCAGAAAGCCAAGCCCCAAATAAATCCTAAAATGCAAAAAGACCTAAAGTCCTATTCTTTCAAACAGCCGCTCCAAAAAGGTTTTTGGCGGCTGTATCGGGTAGCCAGCAATGTTGGACGAGACTTCATAGAACGCATGGTTTGCCCTGGCAGCAGGATTATATAGGGCAAGAGGCAACTTTGATGCCTGGCTTTTTTCGATTTCAATATCAAACGGGATTTCTCCAACGACAGGAACCTCACAGATTTTTTCTATTTCGTTGTTTGTAAGTTCATGCCTCATCCCGCGGCGTGAGTTTACGACCACACCAAGGACTTTTTTGTTCAGGACTTCTGCGACCTTTCGCGTCCTGAATATGTCAACAACAGCGCTCGTGTATGGCTGGGTAAGAAACAAAATTTCATCTGAAGCGGCAATCGAGGCAACGCCTTCCCTCCCAAGACCCGGCGCAGAATCCAGAATCAGGTTAGACTCATAGCTCTTAAGGACTCTTTCAAGGGCGGAGATGTCCACTCCATCAAGCTCTTTGAGGTCTAGTGAAGCTGGAACGAGCTTTATTCCTACAGGATGCTCAACAATGGCCTCGCCTAACTTTGCTTGTCCCCTGAGGACATGGTTGAGAGTGACCGGTCCCGAATAAGAGCCGAGATTAATTGTAAGGTGAGGGGTAGTGAGATTACAGTCAACTATGGTGGTATCGCGATTGAATTTGTTGTGAAGCAGGTAGCCGAGATTAAGCGCAAGAGTTGTCTTTCCAACGCCGCCTTTTCCGGAAACAATTGCAAGCTTGCTCATTTTTTGTTCTTGATTTCATTTCTTATTGTTTTTATCGAGGATACGACGCTGGTTCTTGGAGCGCCCCCACCGAGCGGCTGCTGGTAAGGACCCCTTATTCCCCCGGAAGGCGAACCCCTCTTCTTCTTTATTATAAGTATCGCCACAATCACTATGCACAAAACTATCACACCATTCAGGAGCATTGTATTGGAAACCGCCGGAAATGAGAACATTCCCGACAGGCCAGAAAGCCCGGAATTTTCCTGAGAGGCGATGCCAAGCGACTTTTGAAGCTCTATTATGAAAGTTCCTGAAACGCTCACCTCCTGCCCGCTTTCCGACTGGCCTCTTGCCTCAACGCCAACCGAGGTGTACTGGAGGCATTTTTCCCCACACTCCTCAGAACTCATATTTAGGTTAAGCTTAAGCACCTTGGTTTCGCCTGGGGAAAGCCGATTGATATTGTCCGGCACAAGCGCGTAAGTTTTAGTTGAAATTCCGTCAAGCCGGAGGTAAATGTTTGTAATCTCAACCTGCCCGTCATTTACAACCGATATCTCTACAGTTCTCGGCTCATCAAGGGCAAGTGAAATCTGGTCTTCAGGCAAAACCATTGCAAGACCTTCCTTTTTTACAGTCTTTAGCACGACCTTGTCGCTGCAGCCAACATAAGGGCTTTTTTCTGCAATAACCTGGACATCAAAAAGCCCTTCTTTGTAGGGAAGTGTCACATAGCCAAGAAACGAGCCATCGTTGACAGTCCCAACAGTTGTCTGGTACCCATCTGCCTTCAGAGTAATATTTACGCCGGAAATCTCTTTTCCGTCAGAGTCCAGAATCTGGCCTTCAATGGGAACCACTCCGCCAAGCCCGGTTTCCTTTGTGGCAGAGCCCACAGTATTGAAGTGAAGGAATTTTTTCTCGCCCAGTAAAAGCGCTGAAGCCCGTTCAGTGTCAAGCTCAACAATATCAGCAACTGAATTCAGGACGGTTCCCTCAACCACAGTCCAGTTTCCATTGCATTTTCTTGTCCCGAAGTTCCAGTTCAGGCAACGGTAAACCTCAAGGTTCTCCTCATTGTAAACATTGACATTGTTATAAGGAATCTTAAGGTTCATTGTCTCGAAGTCAAATCCAAGCTCAAGGACAACCACTCTTACGGTATGCACTCCTGCAAGAAGGTCTGCCTGCTCGAAGGAATCGAAATTTATGTTCTTTGTTGATTCAAGAAGCGCATTTTCAAAGCTTGCATTCGTCACCTCCGCGATAAGGGCTCCGCCCTGAAGGTCCATCGAAATGTCATAGGTTCCCCTCAGTATTTCAATTACATAATCTCCGGAAAACTCCTTTGTAACGACCCGTTTTGTGTCCTTGTTTATGAAGGTCATCTTCGCCCTCACCGCGCTGTTTTCCGCATTTCTTATGGTGCCCTGCAAAAAGTAGGAGCATGATAGAGGCAGGAATTTTGGCGCGCTTCCAAGCTGGTTATCCACTACAGAAACCTTGAGTGTGTAGTCTCCGGGAGTGACTTTTTCGTCGGTCATGAGCTTGAGAATGCACCGCTTCGTGTTCTCGTTGCAGTCAACCCTGGTTATCGACGGGTAATCCGAAAGCGCCCCGTCACTTGCCCGGTAAATTCCAACCAGGAAATTTCCAGTGGCGTATTCCGAAACCGACTTAGGGCCGTTTGTTGTCACAAGAACAGAAATCTCAAAAGGGCAATACTCGTTCGCCCTGCAGGAAACCGACTCGGTTTCAATCTCGACATCTATCGGAGAAAGTATCTCGATGCTTCTGCTTATGTTTACTGAATAGCCCTCGTAATTAGTTATCACATCAAGCGTCCTTTTCCCCTCAGGAACGTCATAAGGCACGGCTACAGAAATTTCCACGTAGTCCCCTCCAATGCTTTCAAGGTAGTCTGGCACTGAGCTAAGGTATGTGTGTGAAGCGTCTCTGAGACGGATGGTGATGTTGTTTTTATCGGCAATTATATTCCCATCGAGCCGATAAATAAGGGGCACTTTTGCCTCAAAACCGATTTCGGCCTCAATAGTGTCAGAGTTCTGGAAGAAAAATTCCATCTTGTGTACAGAGAAACTCTTGGAGATTGCGGAAGTCTGGTTTCCAACCGAGCAGCTGGCTTCAATCGTATATCTACCATAACCCCAAAGGTTTTTCAGGGTAAAGTCTGTTGTTGCGTCACCCGTAAATGTCCTTCGAAGGTAAGCGCTTCCAATCGGGTAAAGTGTAAGCGCCAGGTCCCCGGAAGTGCCATTAGCACTCCTACAGGTGGAAACTGCATGCAGCACAGGCCCGCTGTTTTTTTCGTACGTGCTTTGCCCGGAATATTCCCTTATCCAAACCCCGCTGTCTGTAACCACCTGCCCGTCAATTGTAATTGTGAGGTCTGAAATTATATCCTCGGCAGCGAATGCTGGCACAATCACTGCCGCCATCACCAAAAGAAACGCCCCTGCCAAAACCAATCTGCGATTCATCTTTCAAGCAAGTTCCTCAAGAAGTTATACTTGGGCCCGGAGTAGGGCTTGCCTAAAAGCCGGCAGGCGATAAGCCGCGTGTCTATTGCCGCTTTCGAATAAGGATACCTGAATACATATGGGAGGGACTCAAAGTTAGACCTTTTCACCTTCTTGTCCTCAGCGATAGTTCCAAGAATGTGGCTCTCGGACATCGACTGTATTTCGGCGGGAGTAAGCTCAAACCACTCCCCGGAAACCCTGTTGACCACCATCCCTAAAAATGGCTTTCTAAGCTGCTTTGCAAGCTCTACTGTCTTTACCGCGTCTGTTATGGATGTGACTTCCGGTGTGGTGAGGACAATTATCTCATCGCAAAGCTCCATAAGCTGCTCGACATTTCTTGCAATACCAGGCGGAAAATCCATGATAAAGGTCTCGTTGAGTGGGGACAGGCGTGTGCGAAGGTCATGCATCTCGACATTTGCCTTTTGAATGGAAAGGGCTGCAGGGAGTATTCTAAGCCCGGAATGGTGAATCCTTATCGCGTGCATTGGGTTTAGCTTTTCGGTAACCAAGTCCTGGACAGTTATGGTATTATGCTGCAGGCCAAGCTGAACGGACAGGTTTGCGTTTGAAATGTCCCCATCGACAAGAATATTCTGGTATCCCATCTCGTACAGGGCTGCGCTGAGGTTTATGGAAAAAGTGGTTTTTCCTACCCCACCCTTGCCAGAAGAAACGCCTATAATCTTAGTCCCCGTACCATAGACCATAACTATATACCGAGGTATTATAATATTTATTGAATATTTTTGGTTTTCCTGGCGTTTTTGAGATTTTCAGTTATTTTTTGCCCTTCCTGGGGGTTTCCTCTTTTTCCTTCTCCTTGCCGTCGGGCCTTTTTGGAAGCTTAAAAAAGGAGAGGTTAAAGGCAATGGAGATTATGAGAGCGAGAGCAAGCAAAAATATCAGGGTTGATGTGTGGTTTTTACCCCTTTCAAGCTGGACGTTCACCTCCCGGTAGCCCTCATCGGAAACCACCGCAAAGGTGACATTTCGCGGCATCCATACCGCTGGCTTATAGCCCAATACCGCTTCCTTGTGTGTTCCCGCTGAAATCTCACCTACCTTTGCGGGCTCGAATATCCAGGTCTTGGGATGGCTTAGGGGGATTATCCGCACGCCCGTCAGGTCTATTTTCGGGTCAAGTGAAAAGAAGACCTCATCCTCATCTGAACTTGCGGAAATTTTCAGGTCGCCTGAAGAAAGAAGTTGGTTTGCAGGCGAGTAAGTGAAATTAAACCTTGAGACCCTGAGAAACTCGTTACAGTACTGCATGTAGATTTCGGCCCGGTACCTTCCTCTCTCCTTCGGAAAGTAATATGCCTCAAAAAGACCGCTGTCACCGGGAGCAAGTGGAATTTCCCTGCTCCACACTGAATTCACCCTGCCTTCCGGGTCGGTTATGTCCACCCTAAGCCGGGCATTGCAATCGAGAGAGCCAATGTTTTCCCAGTCAAAGCTGAAATATGCTGCAGTCGTGTTGTTAAATTCAAGAAAAGAGCTCCTTCCATTCAGGGCATCCATTATTTCGATATCCACCGACATTGCGCTGGCTGGAACAGAAAAAGCAAATGCAAGAAAAACAAACAAAACAAGGGGCTTTATTTCCATAGTGAAAGTGGGGCTAGAATCGCATACTTGGGCGTCCTGACAACCATAGTCAAAACTCCGCTATATTCTCCTTTCTCGGTAGCGTTGAACTCGATGAAGACTTTTCTCGTCTCGCCTCCTGAAAGAACAATCGAACTTTCCGAAACGGAAACCATGGGTGCAATATTTCCAGACCTGGATATTATGACCTTGGCAGGCACCTTTTCGAAGTTCCTTATGTCAAGCTCCTTTTGTACGCTCATATTCACCGAAACAACCCCAAAATCAAGCTGGTCAGCGTCATTCGAAACGCCAATCAGGATTTTGCTGTCGTTAAGCCGAAGCTCAGTCACGTTTGCCTTGAGCGGATATGTTGTCTCCTGGACTTTGGCGCTTGCGCCCAAAACCAGGACTGCTATCAAAAGAACGACGGCCGCCGCGCCAATAACCGGGTTTATGCCTAGCTTACTCTTGCTTTTAGTGCTTTTCATATTAGTACTTCCAATAAATTATTAATATTATCAGAAGTATTACCAGCAGTATCAGCCACCACGGAATCTGGAACTTGGGGCTCTCTGGAACAGGCATTGATGGCTGGATAGGTATTTCAATTGAAACGGTTTTTGTCGCAAAGCCAGTAATGTAGTTCGTCTTGACCTCTGCCTGGTAAACACCGCTTGCGTTCCTGTTGCTCCAATATACAGGCAGAATCTTTGTTTCCCCAGGCGGCACATAAACAAGCCCGGACTCAAGATTTGCAACAGTGTTTCCGTAATCATCATATATGTTAAGCGACTCGACCCAGACTGAAAGAGTATCTTTTCCGGTATTCTTGAACAAAACGTCGACCCTTGCCCGGCTTTCATCAACCCTGTCGCCGTACATTGTCTTTACCTCACCGCTTCTCTCGGCAGGGCCTCGCACCTTGAAAATGAAAACATAGCGGGTTATGCCAAGCGTCGAAACTCCCGTTCCCCCTCCGGTTGTCACGACCTTAGGGGCAAGAGAAACAGAGCCCACATGATAACCCGGCTCCGCGTTCTTGGGAATGCTTAGCTTGAATACGACTTCCGCATTTGCCTTTACGACTTCGCCTCCCTGAAGAGTTGCTATGATGCTTTTGCGGGGCGAAACAAGAACCGGGTTTTGCTGGAAGGCAATCCAGCCCGTAATGTCCTGCTGGGAGGCCTCGTAAGCTGAAATATACCTCAACTTCCCGGGGTAATAAAGCTCCAGGTGCGGCCTCATATAAGAAAGTGTAGTAAGAATATCACCCTGGGCATTTGTGAGAAGATAAAACTTGACGTAAGTATTTTCCCCGGGGCTAAACTCTCCCACATACTGCACTCCTGGCGCGGTCCCTATCGAAAAAGCGCTTACCGGACACAGAACCAGTAACGCCAGGAGGGAAAGGGTAGCTAAATACCTCATAAATTTCGAGGCAAAAATAATAAGATAGCCAAAATGCAGCCAAAAATCAAGGCAGGATTACTTCCTAAGCCCAATCTTCCAGAAAAGCCGGCCAAAAACAGTCCTTGGCTTCCTGTAAGGTATGCCTGTAAGCTCGGAGCAGATCTTGTAGAATGACTCGTTTGCCTTTGAAGTGTGCTTGTAAACGTCCAGAGGAAGCCGGGCAGAAACGCTTTTTTCTATGTCAAGGTCATAGGGGATTTCCGTAAGAACGGGCGTTTCCGTAATTGCCTCGATTTCTTCCCGGGTCATTTCATGCTTTAAGCCCTTCCTGCAGTTTACGACAACACCCAGCACTTTCTTGTCCAGCATCTCTGCCACCTTGCTGCACCTTCGTATGTCTTCAACGGCCGACCTGTGAGGGTGGGTGACGAAAAGTATCTCGTCTGCTGCCTGAATAGAGGCAAGACCCTCCCGCCCTATTCCGGGTGCTGAGTCCAGAATCAGGTTAGTGCTGGCATTTTGTATCGCAGAGCGAAGAAGGTTTATATCAACCCCCTCAAGGTCCTTTATGTCGTTTGACGCCGGCAGGACTTTGAGCCCAACCGGGTGCTCGACAATTGCCTCCTCAAGCGGAGTGTGCCCTGTAAGAACCCTGTTCAGTGTCCGGTTGTTGTCGTAGTAGCCAAGGGAAACACTCAAATGCGGGGTGGTGAGATTGCAATCGACAACTGCCGAGTCAACGTTGTACTTGTTGTGCAAAAGGTATGCCAAGTTCATTGCTAAAGTGGTCTTTCCTATGCCTCCCTTTCCCGAAACAATCGCAAGTTTTTTCATACTAGTGGGTTGTCCTTCACTGAAAGTTACAACTCCAGCGAATACATAATATTGCTTCGCAGATATATTTATGGTTTTATTAGAGCGCAAAAGATAACCTTGAAGTCATAAATGCCCCGTTCCTTATTCTTCATTTCCCAATGATTCTGCCTGAAGGCCAGAAAACCAAAAATGCGGTGGCTAGGGGGCTATTCTCTCAATAGTTTCCTATTTTTCAGACTCTTGACTATCTTGAAAAGATAAAATCTGGGGTGTGCAGAATATTTTATTTAAGATATACAAAATCCTAATATAGATATTATGCGCATTTTAATGTTCGGTTGGGAGTTCCCTCCCCACACTGTAGGCGGACTTGGAAATGTGACTTATAACCTTACAAATTCCCTTGTAGAGCTTGGAACCAAGATTACCCTGTTTCTCCCCGTAAAGGGCAAATGTGAAAACCCCGAGAAAATGAAGATTGTAACGGCCAGCGTTTCCGTAAACTGCATAGAAACGGTCCTTAAGCCCTATATGAACGAAAAGACCTACCTTCAGGAGCTTAAGAGCGAATACGCCCAGATTTACGGCGAAAGTAATCCCGGAAAAAAGCCGTTTGTGATAAACCAGATGCCCTTAAAAGAGGGCAGGACGCAGCTCTATGGGGGCAACCTGTTCGAGGAGCTTGACCTTTTCGCCCAAAAGTGCGTGCCGCTTATCGAAAAAGAGGACTTTGACGTCATACACTGCCATGACTGGCTTACCTTCAAAGCTGGGCTTCTTGCAAAGAAACTGACCGGAAAGCCCCTGGTCCTGCATGTGCACACTACCGAGCTTGACAGAAGCTGCGGCGGGCGAAACCAAAGGGCGTACGACATAGAAAAGGAGTGCTTTGAGAGCGCTGACAAAATTATCGCGGTTTCAAATTACACTAAAAGAAAAATCGCCGAAGGATACGGCATAGACCCCCAAAAAATCGAGGTTGTCCACAACGCCATAAACTTTAACGGAAAGCGCCAGGAAAAGGACATTAAGAAAAAAAAGATTGTCCTTTACTTCGGGCGGCTCAGCCTGCACAAGGGCCCGGATTACTTCATAAGGGCCGCAAAAACCGTCCTGGAGTACGAGCCAGACACCCTTTTCGTCGTGGCTGGCGGGGGCGAGATGCTCCCAGAGCTTGTAAGCCTTGCCTGTTGCCTTGGGCTTGGAAGCAACATACTTTTCACAGGGAAACTGACGGATGAGGAAGTCGAAAAAATCTACAGGGCTGCAGACGTGTACGTCATGCCTTCCATCTCAGAGCCATTTGGCATTACCGCCCTTGAAGCAGCTTCTCACGGAACTCCTGTTATCATCTCAAAGAACTCCGGGGCAAGAGAAACGCTCAGGCACTGCCTTGAAGTGGATTTCTGGGACACTGAAGAGATGGCAAACAAAATCATTTCCGTACTGAAGTATCCTCAGTTAAGGCACGAAATGACGTCCAACGCTTACAAAGAGCTTGACAGGATATCCTGGAGAAACCAGGCCGAGGAAGTCCTTAAAATATATGGCAAGCTTGCCGGCAAAGAGTAAAACTAAATCAAGGCAGGAGACCTGGAGTATTATAATTGTATTATATTGTTATGGTTTCTGTCTGCATGTACCTTCACGTGCACCAGCCGATGCGGCTTGGAAAATACAGGGTCTTTGATGTAGGGAGGCATTCGGACTACTTCGACAAAGAGAAGAATAAGGAGATTCTCGAAAGAGTCATACAGAAGAGCTATGCGCCCACAAACCAGCACCTCCTTGACCTTATACACAGGACTGACGGAAAGTTCAAGGTAAGCTTCTCCATTACCGGCATTCTCCTAAAGCAGCTTGAGGAATACCCCCATATAATTGAAAGCTTCAAAAAGCTTGTCGACACCGGCTGCTGCAACATTGTCGGGGAAACATATTTCCACTCGCTTGCTTATGTATTCTCAAGAGAAGAATTCAAAGAGCAGGTCAGGATGCAGGAAAAGACCCTAAAGGAGGTTTTTGGTGTTAGGCCCAAGATATTTAGAAACACCGAGCTGGTCTACCAGAACGACGTGGGAAAAATCGCAGAGGAGATGGGCTACAAGGCGGTTCTCGCTGAGGGATGGGACAAGGTTCTCGAGTGGAGAAGTCCCTGCTTTGTTTACCAGGGAAAAGGGAGCGGCATAAAGCTTCTCTTGAAGAATTACCGGCTTAGCGATGATATTGCATTTAGGTTTTCAAACCGGGGCTGGAAGGGCTGGCCACTTACTGCAGACAAGTTCGCCAACTGGGTGGGCCATCACAACGGCAATGGAAACCTCATCAACCTTTTCATGGACTACGAGACCTTTGGCGAGCACCAGTGGAAAGAAACCGGCATATTCGACTTCCTTAGCCACCTTCCGCATGAAATCCTGAAAAGAGGGGACGATTTTGTCCTTCCAACCGAAGCCATAAAGAGGTACCCTGTGGTTTCCGAAATCGATTTTCCACACATGGTTTCCTGGGCGGACACGGAAAGGGACCTTAGCGCCTGGATAGGCAATGGGATGCAGGATGCGGCCCTAAAGGAAATATACGCCATAGAGCAGGAAATAAAGCGGCATGGGACGCCTGAAATGCTGGAAAAGTGGAGGATGCTCCAGGTGTCAGACCACTTTTACTATATGTGCACAAAGTGGTTTTCAGACGGAGACGTCCACAAGTACTTCAATCCATACGATAACCCCTATGAGGCCTTTGTGGTATTTATGAATGCCCTGGCTGACCTGCGCCACCAGCTAAATTATATTAAAAAAGAAAAGACTAATTTTATGAGCAAACACCTTTTAAACGAGGTACCTGCCGGCAAAGAATTCTACTGCAAAGATGGAAAAGTTTTCAGGAAGGTGGAAGAGCTTGCCAAAGCCATCAGAAAGCTCGACACAACCACTTACAAGGCCCATGTAGATACCACTAAAAACGACTTTGCAAACTGGCTCGAGCACGTTGTGGGCGATGCTGTTTTGGCAAACAAAATCAGGAGGGCCCAAAACCAGACTACGATGGCAAGAATAGTCAATTCCAGGGTTGCAGAACTATCTTTAATGTGATTTTGTTTTTGGGGTTTATATGGCTCCTTTATTCAGAGTCCCTACTGCCCGTCAGACTCAATTTCCCATACCACCTTTTCCCAGCCGACTTTTTCGGAAGAGATGCTATTCCAGAGCGTGTACCTTTCAGGCCTTACTCCGCTAAGGCCTTTTAGAAGATTGGGCTTAAAGGAAGGATCTTTCAGGGGCATAATGGCAAAATCCAGAACCCCCTTCTCCCTCATGCGCTCCAAAACCTTGCCGTAAAGCCCATTTGGGTCAAATGTAAGAGTTCGCGGCAGGCGGCCTGCATTCATCGAGTAGACCTTTGCGGATATTAGCGTCCCTGTGCCTGCAAGCTGGCCGTGAAGGTATTTTCCGCCAAAGTGCCCCTCAAGAAGCCGCTCCACCTCATGGTCGCTTCCTGAGCAATACTCTGAGCCGTTTTCCATGGCTATTCCTGACATAACAAGCGCTTCTGCCAGGTCCCGGTCGCATTTCATTCCGGCAACTCGCTCTATTGAGGACAAGCTCAGGTCCCTGTAAAAGGGGTCAAAGGAAACGCCTCTATCAGCGGCAAGGGAGACATCCTCAAGCGCCACAATATTGGACAAAATGTCGCATATTCCCGCCATGCGAAGCCGGCCGGAGTTTTTCCAAAGGTGAAGGGGAATGACAAGCTTTCGGGGATACTTTGCAGGGATAGACTTTCTCCCGGAGCCGTTTACAAGGGAGCAGTTTCTTGACAGGAGCCCGTCATGGGAGGGGGCTGTTGGAAACGCAATAAGGGGGCGTCCCAGGATATGCGCCACCCTTTTTGCCACATCTATTGCCTTTCCGCCCCCAACGCCCAGTATTTCACCTTCTCCAGCGCTATGCGAAATTGCGTCCGCCACCTCGACTGAAGCCGATGAAACCAGGTGAAACCTGTCAAAACCCGCAGACCGGAGAAGATTTTTGGTAAACTCATCGTCATTCGTAATTACCAGCTTTGGAGGCAGGTTCTCACTTTTGTAGCAAGGCCCCTCTATATACTTAAGCTCTATCCGGCGTGCGGCAAGAATATCTCCAAGCTCCATAACTTTAGTGGCCAAACTTAAGGCAATGCTGCCTGCGTTTTTGTATGGCTTTCTGGCATATATGCCCAGAAACCTGCCTTCCGGCGCAAAATGCACCTCTTTGCCCTCAAAGGGGCAATATTTAAAATTTGGTGAAAGTAAGTAATGGTGATTATTGAAGCTGGAACGGTATGCAAAAAGATATATGGGCGAGAGGCCGGAAGGTATTGCATCGTACTAAGCGTGGAAGGCCACTTCGCAAATATCGCAGGAGTCAGGAAATACGGCATGTGCAAGGCGAAAAGGTGCAACCTAAAGCACCTGGTTCCTACAAAGCTTAAAATCGCGCTTAAGTCTGACAAGGTTGCTGACGCAGAAAAGGCAATTTACGAAAGCGGAATTATCTCCAGAATGAGCCTAAAAAAAGACAAGAGGAAAAAATACACCCAGATTATAAACGGAAAGAAAAAGGTGGAAAAACCTGCCAAAAGGGCGCCTGCAAAAAAGGAAAAGGAGTCAAAGCTGGAGAAGAAGGCAGAAGAAAGACCAACCAAATCAAAGAAGGAGGCAAAGCCAAAAAAGGAAAAGGCATCTCCAGAGAAGAAATAATTAGATAATTATGGTAGAAAAGCCAAGAAATTTAACTCCAAAGTCAGAAAACTTTTCAGAGTGGTACCTACAAATTCTTTCGGCGGCAGAGCTTGTCGAAGACAGGTACAATGTAAAGGGCTTCTACATAATGAGGCCCTGGCTTATGGAGATTGTAGATAGGATTTACTCGGTCTGGGAAAAAGAGCTGAAAGAAAAGGGGCACGGAAAAGTTCTCTTCCCAACCGTAATTCCAGAGGAAAATTTTGAGAAGGAAAAAGAGCACGTCGAGGGATTTACTCCGGAAGTCTTCTGGATTACTGAAGCAGGCGGGACGAAATTTGAAAGAAAGCTTGCCCTAAGGCCAACAAGCGAAACTGCAATGTACTCGGTCTACCCTTATTGGGTGAGGTCGCATGAAGACCTCCCCCTTAAATGCTTCCAGAGCTGCTCGGTTTTCAGGTACGAGACAAAGGCGACAAAGCCGCTTATCCGGCTTAGGGAATTTTTGTGGATTGAAGCGCACGACGCATTTGCAACCGAAGAAGAAGCACTAGCACAGGTAAAGTCTGACATGGACACCACCGCAACAGTGCTAAACCATTTCAATGTGCCGGTTCTATTTTTCAGGCGCCCAGACTGGGATAAATTCAACGGGGCAGTTTCCACATTTGCTGCAGACACAATGCTTCCTGACGGAAAGCGGCTTCAACTCCCCTCCACCCATTACCTGGGGCAAAACTTCTCTAAAGCATTTGGCATCAAGTTTACAGACAAGGACGAGCAGGAGAAGTTTGTCCACCAAACCTGCTACGGACCTCCAATTTCAAGAACGGCTGCAACAATAATCTCACTTCATTCGGATGATTTTGGCCTGAGCCTGCCCTTCTCAGTCGCGCCAATCCAGATTGTAATTGTGCCCATTCTCAAAAAGGGAAGCGAGGAAGCAGTCCTCTGCTACGCAAAAGAGATAAGCGAGCGGCTTAAGGAGTACTTCGTAAAAATCGACGACCGGGACGAAAGCCCAGGCTCAAAATTCTACAAGTGGGAAATCCGGGGAGTCCCTGTACGGCTTGAAGTCGGCCTTCGTGAAACCGAAGAAAAGACAGTCAGCATATTCAGGAGAGACAAAAGGGAAAAGTCACAGGCAAAGATTGAGGACATGGAGCAAGCCATCAAAGCTATTGAAAAATCAATAGAGGAAAATCTTTGCGTTAGGGCAAAGGAATACTTTAAGGAGCGCATATTCGAAGCTGAAACTATTGATGGCCTGAAGGAAAAAATCGAGAAGGGCTTTGTCAAGGTCCCATTCTGCTCGAGGGAAATTGATGGAAAGGCCTGCGCTGAAACGCTAAAAGAAATTGCCGAGATTGCAGGAACAGTTTATCCTGATGAAGAAAACACCCCTTCGGGTGCAAGGCCGCAGGGCAAAAAGTGCATCGCCTGCGGAAGGGAGGCAAAAGAATATGTTTATTGCTGCAGGAGCTACTGATTACTGAATCCCAAATGGGCTCATACGAGGATATTTCTTGACTAAGCGAATTCCTTTCAGGATGTATTCGTCAAAACTTTTTCGGCTAAGAAATGCGCGCTTGAGCTTATTCTGAAGCGGAACGATGTGTGGATAATTGTGGTCAGTGTAGTAAGAATCTCCCCAGGGCCAGAATTTCTTTACCTCTGGTGTCAGGGAGGTCAGGGCAAAGGCAGCAATTTCAGCAAGTGCCCAGACCTGATTGTCAGTTAAGCCATGTTCTGAATAGTGCCTTTTGTAAATCTCAAAATAATGGGAGAGTACCAATTCATGGGCAGTAATTCTCCTCATAGTGTAAGGGTTTTCTCTCCACCATCTGACAATCCTGGGGCCTTCCGCCCAGCTGGAGACCCCTTCATGAAGAACCGAGAGCACACAGGAATACTTCGTGTAAAACCAATTGTAGCTGGTGGTCTGTTCCACATACGTTGAGAAGCTATTGTTGATCTTGTTCCAGGAGGCCTGGTAGAGCTTGCGGGTCAGCTTAAGGTAAGGCATTGAAGTCTTGTAAATATCCCTCATTTTCTGCAGAGCGCCTTTTTTGTAACCAAACGCTTTCCTCATGCACTCATCCCCCACTAATGATTCATCGTATTCCTGGTCGATTACAAACCTGAGATTCATATCTAATTTACCCGCAAGGAACTATTATGACTCGCATACTCGTGTTTGGTGACAGCATCGCGTGGGGCGCGTGGGATTTAAATGGAGGATGGATTCAGAAACTCAGAACCTATCTCGAAAAAAAGCTATTATCCACTCCAGAATTTTGGAAGGAAGAATTCTATCAGGTATATAATCTTGGTGTAGCTTCCACAATCGGGGAAAATTCACAGACTCTACTCAAGCGATTTAAACATGAAGCAAATGCACGGTTCGAAAAAGATGAAAGAACTATTTTTGTCTTCGCAATAGGAAAGAACGATTCGCGATTTCTAAAAAGCAAAAATAATTTTGCAGTGCCTAAGGAAGATTTCAGAAAAAATATCGTGAAGCTAATAAAAAACGCCAAGGAGTTCTCTCCAGAGATAATTTTTATAGGCACTACTCCAATAAATGATTCAAAAACAAGTCCAATTCCATGGGACCGTGACGCAAGCTATAAAAATGAATATCTTCAAGAATATAATGCAATTCTCAAAGAGGTCTGCCTGAAAGAGAAAATTCCCTAGGTGGATCTTTTTAGTAAGATTCAAACCACAAAATACAAAAAAATACTGAAGGATGGACTTCATCCAAACTCAAAGGGCCACGAAATAATTTTCAGGGCAGTAAAAGCAGCTCTTGAAGAAAGCAAAATACTATTGAAAAATCAATAGCACATTTTTATGAGTTTATTGATTTCAATTTCTGCCGCTAGGAACTTTGAGTTTCATTTTCAACGCCAAGAATCAATTCCTCCTTAAAAGCGCTAAACCTGCTTCTTGGAACCCTTGCGCCCGCTGCCTTTTCGTGCCCTCCGCCGCTGCCCCCGACTTTCTCCGCGGCCAGTTTTGTGATTTTTCCAAGGTTAACTATTGTGTCGGTTCGAAGGGACATCTTTGCGTGCTCGTCATTATATGAATAGGCGATGACAATAATCCCTTTTTCCCTGTCAAGCGCCTGCGCGGCGACAATTGACTTTATGTTGTATTTTGATTTTGTTTCAATAAAGCGGAAAATTCCATCCTTTTCCATTTTTTTGACTGATCCTGAAACCTCACCCTGAACTTCATCATAGCAGTATCTAAAATAGGGGTTATCGAGAATGTCTTCCGGCGACCTTGCCGAGAGAAGCGCCTCGACCATTTTTTCGTTTCCCACATTTCCGTCAACAAGGAAAACAGAATAGATGAAGTCAGCAACCCTCTGGAGCTTCTCGTGGTCGTCAAAACTCTTCAAAAAATCCCTGCAGACCTGAGAGTTTAGCTCACCCTTGTCGCCGATTATGCCAACTGCCGCAATCCATTTCGAGTTTTCCATAAACTCAAGCTCAGAGCAGAGGTCATACATAAGGTAAGCTGCCGGAAGGTACGCTTCCGGCTCTGTCTCACGCGGATTGTAGAAAACGCAGGTGGGCTTTTTTTCAAAAATGTGGTGATCAACAAGGAGCGTGGTTTCAGTGAGATAATCAAAAATGGTGTCAGAGTTGAGGTCCATGAAAATCATGTTCTTTGCAGGGTCTATAAAAAGAGGCGGTACATCAGTAAGCTGATAAACCGGAAGCTTGTCTGGAGGGACTACTTCCCTTGCCCGCATGAACCTTATAAGTAGCGCAAGGGAGCAGATGCCATCAGCATCCACGTGGGAAAAAACCTTTACGTTGTCCTCGGGCTTCAGGTTTTTCAGGAATTCCAGAGCGTCTTGTCTCATCCTAAGCTAGTCCTCGTCATGGCAACATTCGCAGCCGCATTCATGCCCCGAAAGCTCCCGGAAATAAAAGTCAGAGAAAGAGTCCACTGAGTCTGCATAATGGAGAATTGTCCCCTCGAGCCCCTGCCCTTCTGGCTTAAGGTGCTTTAGGACCATGTGGACTATCTCCTCAGGAAAGCCCCGGGCATAAAGCTCGCACGCACCCAGCTCCTCATGCTCCAGAAGATTGTCCTGAAGGGAGTATTCGTCACCAATCTTATCAAAGTCGTAGAGGCGCATAATGTCGTGAAGAAGGGCGGCGGTGATTACAAAGTCCTTGTTTACAGTGCCGTACCTTTCCTCAACAAAATCCGCCATCTGCATTGCAAGAAGCGTGACTCCCTCCGTGTGCTTTATCAGCCCACCTTTTTCCATATGGTGCTCAAAGCCGGGAAAGCCGCCAGGAGTATCCTCTATTTTCAGCGGCTTGCAAGCCAGGGCGGGGTTTGAAAGCTTGGGGTCTTTTAACAGGGAAATGGTCTTTTCTCGTAAATCCTTGTCCTTTATTTTTTCAGCAAGTTTTATCAGATTATCCATAATTAGCAAGGGAAAATCTATTTGAATAGGTTACTTAGAGGGTAGGCCTAGTGCCTCTCCCGTCAATGACCAAATGTTGTGGGTGGAGTAATTCCTGAGTATTTTATAGGGCCTTACTCCCAAGAGTCCTAAGGCCATTATGCTTAGATAAGCTTCTCTTTCGAAAGTTCTAAATCTCTCTTCTTTATCATGGTAGGTTTTTAGGCGATTCCAATAGCTTTTAGCAAGTCTTAAATTATCATACTTAGAGAGGCAATAATCTCCATCTTTCAAACCATCGGCAATCTGAATTAGAGTACCAAAATCCGAAGCAAAGCTCCGTGTGGTTTCATGGTCCTTGTGTGAAAAGTCGGGATATCCAGACACCAATTCCAAGAGTAGCGTTCCCGTACCACCCCCTCCAGCCACCAGGTTATTTTCATAGTCCTGAATGGTTGTGGATGGCAGTCCCATTGTGTCTCTCGCCAGAAGGGACAAATTCTCTCTAAAGTAGAGCGTGGGTGGATCGTGAAGACTTTCTTTAAAAAATTTTGCCACCTCAACTGCCCCCAAAACACCACTTTCCTTCGGAACGACCTTCCTGAACTCTTTTTCATCTGAAATGCCGGATATATAATCTGCCACGCCATATAAAAACAGTTTTCTTGCGTCAGGTTCCATGGATTGACCCGTAATATGTCCGTCCACGACATTGTCCACCACCCGTATTAACCAAAGGCAGTCTCCCACATCCTTAAGAGCCTCCAAATCGTGTTCACTCCCACCGCCAAGATGATAAAACATAGGCCCAAGTATCCCTTTTTCGTAAGAGTTTGTCCTCCCAAGGCTGCTTCTTAAAAAAGAAGTTTCACTCTCCGGGAGGTCCATCTGGGCAATTTTTCTGACCATATTCTGATGATTGGCTATTGCTTTAGGAAGATATTTAACTACCATAAGGAAACTACACAAATAATATATCCATAAACGGTAAGAGTTCCTAAATTTATCACTTTTGCTCTATTTTTATGGGCTCGTAGCTCAGCTTGGAAGCCAAAACTTCCATAGTTTGGCTAGGCAATTAGAGCGCCGGTCTTATAAGGCCTGTTTTTCGGCTCGTGCCGAGAAGCATACTAAAGGGCAGTTTTGCCCCTTATGAGGCGTAAAAGCCGGAGGTCAGGAGAAATCCCTTTTCTTAAGAAGAAAAGGGCTTACTGAATTCAAATCTCCCCGGGCCCATATTTTTTAAAATGGCAGCTTAGAAGACTAATACACCAACGGTTTATAAACCTTATCGGGCAATATTGTCCTGCCAAGATATTCCACGCGGGCGGATTTTCCATCAAAATTCTCCATAGGTAACCGATTGCCAAAATCATCCTGAATACATTCTGTGCCAAAGCAAACGCCCCGGCAGTCTATGAAGGGCTTCCCCCTAAGAACCCTGTACCTATTTCCCTCAAGCAAAATCCTGGAATTATAAGGAACCCAAACAGCGACATCCAAATTTTCTGGCTCGGCAAAAAACACTGCGGTTTCCAGTTCAATATCCGCGCAACAAGTGAAGTTTGGTTTACATACCTCCTGAACTCTGGATAGGTAACCCTCCTCTATCTCCAAAACCTGACCAACCTTTGCAACACTATTGCAATCTTTCCTCTCATACTGCCTTGGCATAATTTCTAAGGGCTTTTTGCAAAAGAAACAATCAAAAACAGATAAAACTCTAAAACTGCGCATTGCTATTGAATGCCTGCAATGCTCAGCTCAACACTCCTATCATCTGCAGAATCTGCATACTGGATTGATATAACCTTCACCTGAACGTCACCAAAGTCGAAAAATTCGCCCTGAGAAATCAATCTGGTGTCTGCGCCATACCTCAGGGTTATGGCATTTTGACCGATGCTGACGACTTCAAACTCAAAAAGCTTCGTCTCGCCCTGAAGCGAGAAAGTTTCGCCGACCCCAAGCACAAGGGAAATTCCATCTTCAAGAAGCGATTCTTCCACAGGGATCTGATCTATTTCCTCTTCAGGAGTTTCCTGCGGGGGATATTCCTCCATGGGCGGCTGGAGCGTGCCTTCGCTATTTAGAGACTCGTCAGGGTTTTCCGTCCAGATGCATCCCGAAAACAGCACAACAGCCAACAGCAAAAGAGCTATAAAAAACGGGCTGGACTTCTTATAATCCATAAATATTGTTCTTAGTATGTATTTAATCCCTTATGCCTTCGTTCGTCACGCGGAAGATTACCTCTGCGTCAGGCATTGATGGGGAATCTATGAGCTTAGCAACCCTCTTGTCTTCCCGGCTTCTTCTCATGTACATCCTATAGGTTGCGGCATGCGCAAGAACGTGACCTCCTGCCGGGGTTGTCGGGTCTCCGAAAAGCTGCCCGGGGTTTGCCATAACCTGATTTGTAATG
The DNA here is from genome assembly GCA_016932615.1 of Candidatus Aenigmatarchaeota archaeon. Lineage (NCBI taxonomy): Archaea > Nanobdellati > Candidatus Aenigmatarchaeota > Candidatus Aenigmatarchaeota archaeon. The sequence goes on along the minus strand of JAFGCN010000001.1, from coordinate 4,837 downwards.
TAAACCGCGACATTATTCACTTCGGACAATTTCTGGATGTTGTGCAGGTGGCGGTTAAGCTTCTGCTGCCTTGGAGCCAGTTCGCCCCTTCCGCTGTAGTCGCTTCTGAAAAGTGAGGTGAGAGAGTCAATTACAAGAAGCCGGACATTTTTGTCTTTTAAAAGCTCCTTTGCCTTTTCAATAAGAAGTATCTGATGGTCGGAATTGTAAGCCCGGGCCACATAAATATTTTTCAGAACTTCGGAGGGGTCCAGGTCAAGAGCTTTAGCCAGCATCTCTATTCTCTCGGGCCGAAAGGTATTTTCCGTATCAATGAATACTGCGCTTCCGTTCAAGCCCCCCCGCTCTTCAGGAAGCTGCACGTTTACTGAAAGCTGGAACGCAAGCTGAGTTTTTGAAGAGCCAAAAGCACCATGCGCCTCAGTGATTGCCGCAGTTTCGACTCCGCCACCCAAAAGCCCATCAAGCTTGGAGGAACCTGTAGTGATCCTTCTCACCTGCTTTCTTTTTTCGAAAACAGATTCTGCGGTCTCAAAGTCCATCTTGACTGCATGGCGCGCACCCTCAATAATCTTCTCGGCAGTGCCCTCCCCGCAATCGATTGCATCGCAAATCTCTCCTATTGAAGCCGCTGCAATTGCCATCAAGTCATCGTACCCTGCCTCGACAAGCTTTTCAGCTGTTTTTTCACCGACTCCGGGTAAATCCTTCAAAGGGTTTGCTGCCATTTTAAGTATAATATTATCCTCAGGTTTCCTTTAAATAATCCAAGACCTACTCCTGGAATATCTTATAGCCAATCTGCTTTGGTTTTTGCTTTAGTGTTTGTGTTTGTCCCCGAGAGCCGTCCTGAGATGCGCCTATTCTGAAGAAAACATATGAGAAAACCCCGGCGGCCGGGGAAAGAATCGTCCCGCGCAAAAGCTCCAGGAAGGCCCATATCGTAAAGCTGAAAACCAGCGGAAACCAGAACAAAATCGCGCCCATAAGAGGTGAATTCTCTAAACTTGACTCGACAAGCCCGTCAACCTGCGCCCTTGAAGCAGCGTAATCCTCCTCCTGGTCAGAAAGCCCCTCTCTCATTGCCGTTTCTGCTGCCCGAATCTCTGCATCAGTCAAAGCAGGGTTGTCGCTTTTAAGTGCAGCCATCGATGCCGAAAGGTATTCCTCATTTGAGGCACCCTGGAGAGCCAGGGAATTGTCCACCTCTCTTTGCACGAGCCCAGCCACACCCAACTTTACTTCAGAATAAAAATGGTCCTTGTACCCGCCGTCATGGGAGAGCGCAATGTAAGACCCTGCAAAAACAAAAAGAAATAGCACAAAAAGCGCTTTTGACGCAGTATTGCTTCCAACCCGAAACTCCCGCCATTTTTTGAGCTCCTGGCGATATGTTTCCCCAAGCGGAACAGAATAAATGGATGCTGCAAAAAGGCCTGCTGCAAAGAAAAGATACATTATCGAAAAACCAAAAAGCACACCAGATACTATTATCGGAATTGCAGTGGCATAGTGGATTTTACCAATTGTTCTCACTGAAAGCGCTGCAAAAACGGCGCAAAAGCAAAGAAGCGAAGTAATCGACATAAAAACAGGCATTAGTAAATCAACCACAAAGGAAGCGTTTTCCCCCTGCGCCGACATCACCATCTTCTCCGGAAGCTCTGCATTCATCCGTATAAGATAATCCAGAGACATGCCTGCAGCGTAAAAAAGGTAGAACCCCAGGAAAATCATAAGCGACAAAAAAAGAAGTATGCAGATTTCCCGGCTTTTATCGTCTAATTCCATATGCTACTTTGAAGGCCCGTATTTCTTTCGCCATTCTTCTATAATCTTCTTTCGCTCCTTGTCCTGCTCTGCTTTTTTGGAAAACTTTGCCAGGTATTTTTTGATTCCTTTATTTGGTGTGGATTCCTGCTTTTCTTTTTCCTTTTCTCCGGGCATAGGGACATAGTAGCCCTTGCCCGCCTTTTGCTTTGGTTTTGGCGAGTATGTGTAAAAGAGCGCGGCTGCCACAAGCATCGCGCCGAAGACGAAAACAAGAATCAGGAATGTGGAGCCAGGCCCCGCCGGAGACTTTACCTCAGCGATTGAAGACTCAAGAGCGTTGAGAGAGGTTTGGGCTTCATTTATTAGGCGGCTTGCCTCAAGGTAATCTCCTCTCTCTATGCTCTGGTTTATAAGCTCCATTGTCTGGTTTGCAATTTCGACCTTACTCGTCAGGTTAGTGGAATTTGCCTTTTCGTAATCGACCCTTTCATAGTCCTCAAGCAGCCGCTCAAAGCTTTCTGTGAGCTTTTTGTATTCGTTCAATATTTCTGACTTTCCTTCCTCGCAGGGCAGGACCGCCAGAACAAGGCCGCGAGTGAAATTTTTCTCTGTGGACTCCACCAAAAGCGTTATGTTTGCAAGGCCCACCTCAAAATCTTCAGGCAGGGAAAATGATAGGGCACAATTCTGGGATGCATCGACTGCAAGGGCTGAAACGACCTGCGGGCTTATCGTGTACTTTTCTGTATCCATGCCCTGCAAAGACAGGGAAAGGTTGTCAAGCTTCTTTCCCCCCGTGTTCTTTATCGAAAAGCTTACTGATTTGTTTTCCCCCTGCGTGACAGAAAGGTTTTCAAGTCCTGAAACAGCCAGGTCAAAGCCGCGCACATTAAGGTTTATGCTTTTTGTCCAGGTCCCTTCATCCGAAACCGCCTTCAGGACAACCGCAGAAGTGCCTGCCGAAGCGCCTTCCGGAATCGTGAACGTGAAATTTAAGTCCCTTGAAAGGCCAGTGTTAAGAATTGTCTTTGTGTTCGAGCCAAGCTTATAATATGCGGAGTCTATTCCCGAAACCTGCAGGTGCAGGTTGTTAAGCTTCTTCGTGCCGTTATTCTTGACGTTTACAATAAATGAGTAATCGTCTCCCTGGAAAAGGGTAAGGTCAGAAAATGTGGGCTTTATAAAAGTTGCCGAGGCAATGCTTGTGGTTGTTGTGGTTGGCGCAACGGTGTTTGTCGTGGTGGTCGTTGTTTCTGTCTGCTGAGTGGATGGCACGCTTACATCCACCTGGCGGGAGATGGCTGAGGGAAGCGTAGCATTCTGGGCAGAGGAGACGGAAACCTGAATGACACTGTTTGACACGGTGCTGCTTCCCGCCTGAAGAACCCAGGTGCAGTACTCAGTTTCGTTCGGCACGAGAGTTCCAAGGGAACACGGGTTGGTGCCGCTAATCCGGGTAAAGTAAGAAGAGCTGTACGTCATCTCAAGGCCTACACTGGTCGCGTTTAGGTCACCTTCATTTGTCACCTGCACCCTCACATAAAAGCTGTCTGAAGTGTCAACCCCGCTTGGAGGGTCACTAGAGCTGTATTTCCAGTCAAGGTCAAGGTCTCCGTATTTTACAGATACATTCTTTTGCGTGTCTTTGTCGAACCGGAAGTCCGTAAAGTTAGCGGAAATGTTTATGGGATAAGTCCCTCTTGCGGAGGTGCCAAGCGTCCAGTTCAGGAGCATGGAAAAATTTCCATCAGAATCCGTAAAATGCTGGCAAAGCCCTCCCGAAAGGTTCGTGATGTCTCCTGGCAGGGCTATGCAAACCGTTCCGTTTCCAACGGCCTGAGTGCCCGACTTTGTTACGTTAACCCTGAAGGTGAAATTGTCTCCTTTGACAACCATATTCTCATTTGGAAGAACTGTTGCATAAATGTCCACCGGCGTTAAAAGCTGTAGCGACTGGTTTAAACTAACCGAGTTATTGTTCAGGTCTGTCCAGTTTCCAAACAAGGTGTAGTTTCCATCCAATAAGCCCGCAGTGTTAAGAGTCACACTGAAAAGCCCATCCAAAACACTAAGCGTGAGGTTTTGCGCTCCCTCCCCTGAGGAATTCAAAAGGGTTGCATTGTAAGCTCCAAGCCAGGAAGTGTCCAGAGTGGAGTTGTCATAAAGGTAAACCCAAAACTCAACCTCCACCTCCTCTGTCGAGTTCGAATAATATATTCCACTGCTTGAGTTAAGCCGGACAATAGTTAAGTTTGTGGAGTTTACGGCAAGAGACATGTTCAGGTCGGGGTATGGCTCGCCGTTCAGGGTGCTTATATATATTCCCCCGGTGGACAAACCTGAAGCGTTCGAGTGAATTGTAAGGTTAAGCGCCACAGCTTCTCCTGCCGAGACATTTCTTGGCTCGCTGATGTTGCAGCCGTCTGCCCAGGAAAGGTTTGCCTCGATGTTTGAAAACCCGTAAAGCTCTGCAGTAAGGTTTTCAAGCGCGCTTACGCCGGAGTTGTTGACAAAGAATTGCAGAATCTTTGTCTGGTTTAAGTTAAGGTAAAGAGACCTTGTGGTGCTTGTATTTTCCAATTCCCCCGCCGAAATCGTGGCATTTCCCAGATAATAGGTTTCTGTCCATGAAGGCCTTATCTTCAAAGTCGGCGCGGTAAGAACAGTTATATTCGATGCAACAGCTGAGGCGTTGTTTCCTGCCCGGTCATATGCCCGAAAGGTCAGGTTGTAGTTTCCGTCTTCCGGGACGGAAAGGTTTATCTGCACAGAGCCGTTTTGAGATGAGGTTGTGGAATTTACAACATCTCCAGTCGAGTTCCTAATGGAAAGGTTTGTCCCGTTAACATTTGGCTCGACAAGGGTGAAGTTTATTATCAGGGTTCGGGAGTTAAGGGTGCTGTTGGATTCGGGGAATTCTATGACTGCAAGCGGGCTTATGGTGTCTATGGTTAGGTTGATTGTGCTCAAGTTAGTGTTTCCTGCAAGGTCATAAGAGATGGCGGTAATATTATATACGCCGTCTGTTTGGACCGAGAGGTTTAAAGCATAACTTCCGTTTGTG